>JAKQYE010000051.1:21279-25714 GCA_023356605.1 Trichodesmium sp. MAG_R02
AATAGCTCTGAAATAGCTGTAAGCAGCGCAGGACAGGGCAACAGTGGTAATATATTCCTCAGTGCTGGGGACCTCTTCCTTGATCGTGGTTCTAAAGTCTCTGCCATTACTGCTAGTGGCCAAGGAGGTAACATGACTTTCAATATTGCCAATCTCTTCAGCTTGCGAAACAACAGTCCCATCTCAACTACGGCAGGAGGGACAGGTAATGGTGGAAACATCAACCTATCGACTGAATTTTTCCTCGCCAGAGACGACAGCGACATCACTGCCAATGCTTTTGAAGGCAAGGGCGGCAACATATCGATTGCAACTCAAGGTATTTTCAGCTTCCCTAATAGCACCATTGATGCTAGCTCCCAACTAGGAATTGATGGAGTCATCGAAATCAATACTCCTGATATTGATCCTAGTCAGGGATTAATTAAGTTGTCAGAAAACGTGGTAGATCCTGACCAATTGATTTCCCAAAATGCTTGCCTGCAGGGAGAAGACAGCGAATATATAATCACGGGGCGAGGGGGTTTGTCTCCCAGTCCTGCTCAAACCCTAAACAGCGACCCCTTAGAAGTGGGATTAGTGGAAGCAGCCACAGGGATAGCTGCCACTGTTACCCCACCACGACCACCGACCTCTACTGCCCAAATTGTTCCTGCCAAAGGGTGGAAACTTAATGAAAAAGGTGAGGTAATCTTAGTGAGCTACGACCCCACTAATACCCAGGTTCAAAAGCACAGAGCTAATCCTGCTACCTGTCAGCCTCGCTGAGAAAATTCACAACTGACAACTGATGAGGAAAAAGAATGAAGCCCAAAAATACTCCAAATAATTGGAAATTCCTTAAAACACTAATTAACCAACGGCATTTCCTCCAAAGTCTGCTGTTGTTAATTTTATTTTTCATAGGCCTAGCAATTCCCCCAGTGGTTGCTCAGATGAGCCCCCAAACTCCCATATTCCAAATTCAACCTGATAGCTTCAGCCTAGAAAAACAGGCTAGAAGCCTCTATCAAACTAGAAACTTTCCTGAAGCCGCCAGATTTTGGGAACAAGCGGTAGTCGCCTTTGCTAAACAAGGGGATCAACTCAATCATGCCATGGCACTAAGCAACCTTTCCCTAACTCGTCAACAACTTCGAGAGTGGGAATTAGCACAAAAGGCTATTGACGAAAGCCTAAATATCCTACAAACCCTAGAAAAAACACCAGAGACACAGCGCATCCTCGCTCAAACCCTGGATATTCAAGGAAAGCAGTTGCGGGAGGTAGAAAAGCCGGAAAAAGCTCTAGAAACTTGGCAACAAGCTGCTGACCTGTATCGGGAAATTGACAGACCAGAAGCAGCCGCCCAGAATGAGTTTAACCAAATTCAGGTACTCCAAGACTTAGGACTTTATCCCCGCGCTTGCAAGAGTTTATTATCAATACTAGAGCTGAATGTTCAAAATTGTCAAGCATTAAGGAAATTAACCCCAGAAGATTTAAAGCAACAACTCCAAGTATTTGCTCAACGCCCCACTTCCTTACTCGAAGTCCAGAAATTGCGAAATCTAGGTGATGTACTGCGAGTTTTAGGTCAGCCAACTAACTCGGAAGTTCTATTAGAAGCCAGTTTGGAGGCAGCTAAACAATTAGAACCTTTCCCAAACAAAAATGCCGAAATTGCTGCTATCTATCTCAGCTTAGGCAATACCGCTCGTGTCCAAGGCAAAAATGATAACCCTAGAGAAGCTTTAAGATTCTACCAAGAGGCAGTTAAGGCAGCTACTGAGTCAGGAACAGCTACCCTCATAATTCAGGCTCAACTCAATGAACTGAGTCTGTTGGTGAAAAAGCAGTCCTGGCCTCAAGTGCCAGATTTGGTGTCTCAAATTGAACCCCAATTAAATAATTTGCCTCCTAGTCGCGCCGCTATTAATGCCCGACTTAATTTCGCCCAAAGCCTGATCTGCTGGAAAGAGCCAACCCTCAGTGAGGAAGAACATCAACTCTCGTCTCCTATTATTGAGCAGTGCAGTTTAGCCAGGGATAGAGAGAAAAATAATCAACTTCAGCCCTCAGATGTTCCGAAATGGGAAGATATTGCCGAAATAGTTACTACCGCTCTCAAGCAGTCTCAAACCTTGGGTAACAAGAGAGCAGAGGCTTATGCTCTTGGTTATCAGGGCAGCGTTGAACAACAAATGGAAAAATTTTCAGAAGCTCAAGATTTAACCATAAAAGCTCTGAACATATCATCATCTTTCCAGTTGCCAGACATAGCCTATCTCTGGCAGTGGCAACTAGGACGCTTGCGGGAAATTCAGGGAGAGGAAGATGACGCGATCGCTGCTTATAATACCGCCTTTGCCACCCTTCAGTCCCTGCGGGGAGACTTAGTTTCTATTGCTCAGGAAGTTCAATTTACTTTTCGCGAGAGTGTAGAACCTGTCTATCGAGAATATGTCGATTTACTCTTGCGAGGGGAAGATATCTCTCAAGACAACCTTAAACGAGCTCGTGAGGTGATTGAAGCCCTGCAACTAGCTGAACTGAATGACTTTTTTGGCAATGCTTGTTTGGAAGCAAAACCCAAGAAAATTGACACAGTGATTAAAGAAACTTCCTCCCCAACAGCATTCTTCTACGCAGTTATTTTAAAAGACCGTTTAGAAGTAATTTTGGCTTTATCAGGAGGCAAAGAATTACAACACTATCATACTAACAAATCTCAAGATGAAGTTAAAGCAATCAAACAAACAATAAAAAACCTACGCACAGATCTCTCGAATAAGACTACGGCTTTGGAGCATTTGAAAAAACAATCCCAGAAAATATATGATTGGCTAATCAAGAAAGCTCAAAAACAACTAGAAATAAATGGGATCCAGACCTTGGTATTTGTTCTAGATAGTCCATTACGTAATATTCCCATGGCAGTTCTCTACAATATCGAAACTGAGCGATATTTGGTGGAAGACTACGCGATCGCCTTCACCCCAGGTCTGCAACTTTTGAGTCCTAAACCTGTCAAACAATTTCGCTTAAATGGGTTAACAGCAGGTGTGAGCGAAGAGCGAGAAACTGAGTCAATAAATTTTGGTAGAACGAAACCACAAGATTTTACTGAAATTCCCTTTGTCAAGGAGGAATTAAAAAAAATTCGCTCAGTAATATCTAGTTCAACAGAAACTCTATTGAATGAGAAATTTCTTAAAGAGCGACTGCAAAATGAACTCAATTCAGCCAACTTCAACACCGTTCACCTATCAACTCACGGCAAATTTAGTTCTAATATAGAAGACACCTATCTTTTAGCTTGGAATGAACTACTCAAAATGGAAGATTTAGAAAACTTGTTCCAAATTAAACTGGCTAATCAGTCAATTCCCATTGAGTTACTCGTCCTGAGTGCTTGCCAAACAGCCAAAGGCGATGAGCGAGCAATATTGGGAATGGCTGGGGTAGCAGTGAAAGCGGGTGCCCGTAGCACACTAGCCACCTTGTGGCCAGTCTTTGATGAATCCACGGCAGAATTCATGTTCTTATTTTATCAGCAGTTAATCCAGAACCAGGCTCAAAATATGACCAAAGCTGAAGCACTTCGTCAAGCTCAACTAAAATTATGGGCTCAGAAAAAACCAGGAAAACGGTGGAATCACCCCTATTATTGGGCTCCCTTTATTTTGCTGGGTAATTGGCTATAGCCTTGAGGATACAAGCAATTATTTTTCCGGGATACAACAGGGTAATATAGGTTCTTCAGCGAAACTTTCTAAGCCAGCAGCCTTCAACAACTTCTTCCAGTATCCTTTCAGTTTAGGCTCCTGTGGCTCACGACGGCGGCGTTCAGCTAAATCACTCAGAGCATCATGCCAAATACCTTTATTGGCATAGTCACTATAAATCTGGAAATTAGAATTCCCGTTAACCCTTTGCACATAACCTTCTAGAACAACATTCGCATCTGTATCTTCTGGATTACAGAAAACTAGGAATAACCAAAGATAGGGACGTTCAATTTCCAGACTCTTCGGTAAATTCTCCGGTAGGGGAATACTGACAATTCCGGGAGTAGCAGAAAAATTAAAAGTAGTTCGGTAAATATCCCTTTCTCCTTCTTCATCTTGGAGGACAAATTGTCCAGTTTGTACCTCCTGAGAATTGTAAGGAATATAAAACCAAAATGTAGGAGAATTGCTAACTGTCAAACCCATGTCTTCCGGGACCAAAGCAGTCATCGGCGGATCTACTTTTGGGCAGTCAGGATTCTTAGTTCCTCCAGAGGTTCGTGTATTTGGTCTCCCTGTCCCAGAAAAATCGATGTGATCAGAATCGTTTTTTTTATCGGTTTTTTTTTCGCTTAAAAGCTTTACCTTAACCGAGTCAGAATTGAGAATTAAGCTAGGTTCCTGTCCCTGCCCTGAGGGAGAATATATAATTAAGCTAGCAACAC
>JAKQYE010000051.1:25814-29655 GCA_023356605.1 Trichodesmium sp. MAG_R02
TGACTGATCATGTGACCATGAATCATTATTCCTGGTATCTTCTTATTATAGGGAGTCAAATGCATATCTTCATAACCAACCTCAGCAGCATCAGTCCCAATGAGAACAATTTTGTTCTTGACCAGATCGGCGAGTTTAGAGTCACGGGATCCATCAAGTAATTCCTTAAGAGTCATCGTTTCCGCAATTTTCTCAGAAGAACGGTAATTGAGAAGAATTTGATAACCTAGTGCTTCCCTTTTAGGCAAATGATATCCCCCAGCATCCTTGTCTAATTTATGGAAAGGGACCTCATTAATTTTTAAGTTACCTTGATTAAATTCTCCTGGTCTATTTTCGATGCCTTTTTCTTTTAGATAACGAATTGCTATCCTCAGACTAAAAGAATAACTTGAACAAAGGGAGTTTTCAGGAATTGACATCCCCAACAACTGACGTCGAATAACGCCACCAGAGTCTTGAGGAAAATCAGCAAAACCTATTCGTTGTTTTTCTTGAATTTCAGGAGGAGGTTCTATGCCAATACTATTATTTTTTTCTTCCTTAATTTTACATACAGCGATCAAGCTTTTATTCTGGGCGAGCTGAGTTTTTAAATGTTCATCTTTAGCAGGAAAATCTCGAAAGATATCTAGACCGATAACTAGAGGTTTATAGGTATTTAATTTCTCTAAAACTTTAATAATTGCTTGGTCTGATAGTGATTCTCCTCCTATTTCCCACCCCATTTCCTTTTGATATTTAATATCTTCTGGAGTAACTGTAACGATTAGCAAGCGTTTATCTGGACCTTCATCTGGCCTCCATCTCATCATCTGATCGAAAGCCTGTAGTTTGAATTGTTGTACTTTCTCTGGAGGCTTTGTTACTAAAGTAGTTATGAATATGCTTACTAGCAGTACAATAGACAGAATAGTATATGATTTTAATATTTTAAAAGATTTTTGTTGATATTGGCCTTGATTTATCTCTCTTTTCAGGTTAGTGTTTGGTAATTCTTTAAAGATTATTTCAGGCTCTTCTTGGGCAATTCCTAATTTATTTTTTGGTTTTTCTATTTGATATTTACACTTAAATAAATTCTCTTTAGATTCATTTCTTCGGAACTGTAACTTTTGCTCTAGTTGAGTTTTTGCTAAAACAATATCATAAGCTTCTCCATGTAAAATGTGGATTTCTGGTTTCATACCACTGCCATATTTGAATTTGGGGATATTCTCTTTAACATATTTCGGTATATTAACTTCCAAAAACTTATAAAAAGAGCCAACTGTTACTTTTCCTTCTTCGTTAGCAGCATCACCATTTAAAGCTAATTGAGCATAGTAAGTAAAGATAGAAAGATCAGACTGATTTTCCATAAAATATGATTTTTGATCCCCTGCTGAAGAAGTAATAATTACTAATCCTTCTTTTTGTTGAATTTCAACTGAATTATCCGAACTTATTCCCTTAGATATAGCTTGATATCTTTGTTTTTGATTTAACAACTGTTGAATTAGTAAATTCTCTGCTGAATCATTTTTACCTTTACTGTATCCTCGAACAAAAGCACCTGAATAACATAAATCTAACAGCCATACTTGAGAATTAGAAGTACAATTTTTTATTTGTCGGTGGAAATAACTTGCTTCAATAGCTCCTGTAATTATTTCTGTATCCCTATCATAACTTGTATCAGAAGTTGCGATATAAAAAGTTCCTTCTGCATCTGTAATACCGTGACTTGAAACATAAATAAGTAAAGTATCTGATTTTTGAGACTCGTAAAAAAACTTGTTGATGGCATATTCCATGTCTTTTCTATCAAGATTTTCCTCCTGGATAACTTCAAACCCCCCCTTTTCTTCCAAGCATTTTTTCATAACTTGAACGTCTTCTAGTGTTGGGGAGAAGTTATCTAATCCTTCACCAAATATTGTTATTCCAATTAATAAAGCACGTCTTCGTTCCATAACTTGTTGATGACATATTCCATGTCTTTTATATCAAAATTTTATTTCTTGATAACTTCAAATACCCCCTTTTTTTTTTAGCATTTATTGATAACTTAAATTTCTTCCAGTGTGGGGGGTAAAGTTATCTAATCCTTCACCAAATGTTATTATTCCAATTAATAAAGTACATCTTCATTCCATATATGTTAATCCAGATTTTACATCATATTCTTAACTTCATGTAGTAAACTATAAAACTCTTCATCAGAACAATTTTGTCTTTCTGCTTGAAGAATTAAAGTACCATCTTTTCTGAAAAATTGTACTTTATACTTTCCATTTGTTTTTTCATCTACTAAACTCATTGAACGAGTAATTCTCTCTTCTTCTGCTTCTAATTCTAGCTCTATAATTCCTGGTAAGTAACCTCCCCCTTTATTTGGTTCAGATGAATTTGATTTAGGCTCAAGAATGCGTTTGACTTTTTCAATCACATTCAAAAGTTTTAGCTGTTTCATTTGTTTCAAAAGCTTTATTGTTTCTGTCTCTAGTCTATTTGAATCAATATGTATCAGAGTTATAATAAGTTTAACATTTGAAATATTATTCATTAAGCTATATTTAATAATTTGAGTTTTTAAGTAAGATTTATGATAACATATTTATGGTAATAAAATCAACGAAAAATTCCCCCTTATGGCAAGGCTTTAGAGCTAATTTTTTTGTTAATCTATTACTGATTAATACTCGAAGGTTTCCAAGTACAAATATTTCCTTGGCTATTGCTACTAAATAATCTTTGAGAATGTTGACTAAATACAAGGCACTGAGTATAATTTGGATATGTCTCCAAAGTTTGTATAACATTGCTTTGACGCCAATTATGAATCTTAATAGTCTGACTGTAACTAGCACTAGCCAGAGTTTGACTATCTGGACTAAAAGCCAATGAAAGAACTGCTTTTGAATGTTTCTCCAACTTTTTTATGAAAGTTCCCGAATTGAGATTCCAAAGATAAATCTCACCATCTTTCCCTCCACTAGCCACAACTTCATTATTTGGACTAATTGCTAGAGAAGTTACCCAATCTGAATGTTGTTCTAAACTTTCTGATTCTGGGAAAGATTTCCAATCTTCATAGTATTGATGAGGTTGATTATCTTTAGAAGGTACTGCCCAAAAATAAACCTTGCCATCTTTTCCCCCGCTAACTAGCATGGGACTATTTGGGCTCATAGCTAAACACATAACTCCATCTTTATGCTTAGACAAACTACCTAGTTGTTTTATTTCTTTAGGCAAATACCAAATCCTAATTTGCTCACTCTCATAGGAATTAATAAATAAATACTCTCCATTTGGACTCAGAGACATAGATTCAATAGCATAAGGATTAGACCCCAATTCTTCTTGATGCAAAGTCCATTTAACTTCTTGCATCTGTAAATTCCAAATTTTTATTTTTTCGTCATAACTGCCACTAATTAATTCTTTCTCTGAACTGAAAACAAGACATGAAACATCTTTTTCATGAGCTTTTAATGAACATTTCACTTTTCGTTTCTGTAAATCCCAAATTTTTATTTCTCCATCATAACTCCCGCTAGCAAGAGTTGTTCCATTTGGACTGAGGGCTATACTGCCAACACTATTTGCATGACCTGTGAGAGTATATTCATCTTCAAGTAATGTATTTTTCCAAGGATTTGAGATGAAGTCCTCTTCATTTATTCCCAAGGACTTCCAATCAGTTACTTTTCTCCAATCAATATCAATAGCTTTGCATAAGGCAATGTAACCTTTAACTTCGATTGGCTTTTTGCCCTTAAATCGCTTCAATGTTGATACAGAACTAACCCGTGCTTTATTATCAATGTGATTAGTAGCTTTTTCAAGCCAATCT
>JAKQYE010000510.1 GCA_023356605.1 Trichodesmium sp. MAG_R02
TTTTGGTATTCTTCGTTCCGTTCATATTAGATATTAACTCATGGGAAAAAACATAAAAATACGATTTATCTTAGATCACGATCAAGGAATAGACCCCAATGAACCCGTGGGGGATATTATTATTAGCAATGCTCACAGCAAATTATCAGATAAATCTACCTATTTAGATTCTTGGTTTGATGTTTTAATTGATGGCTATCAAGCCTTAAAAAGTAACAAGAAACTAACCCTTGAAATTCTTGAAGAACCAAATCCAATCACATTTGAACCGATTTTAAACGGTTTTAAGATTACTTATGGAAAACAAAAACTATCTTTCAATAGTCTTAAGGAATTTGATCAATCTCTCTTGACTTCAGCACAAGAATTTTTACGACAATTAGAACAAGATAACCTATCAAACTTTTTCCTTTTAAACAAAATTGCTAATTTTACAGACAACCAAATTCAGGTAAGCTAATACTCATTTAAAATACGTAAATATTCTATATCCAAAACCTAGTTCTTACTCTGTTAAGGAAACCAAAATAAAGGTAGGATAAACTATTTTAAAGTTAAAAATATTTGTATATGTTTTCCCTTACTTTCTAATTTTATTGGCAGGGGAAAATAACTACTTAATTTTGATATCTGTACAGTTTTATGTACTGATATTAAGTATAACAATATTTGTAATGTTCTTACTTTAGATGGACTCAAGATGACGCTTAATATGGTCTTTATAAAAGCCTAATATATTCACTTTTGTTGATTTTTATTTGTAATTACTAACCCTTTTTTATCATATTTTTAACTATTTCCAAAACTTTTTAAATGAATAAATAATCAACTCAAATGGTGGAGAAGAGTGAATTGGCGATCGCTACTTCCCAAACTCAAAATCCCATTCTTTTTTTATTGAATTATTATTCAACTTATTGTCTCAAATGATTACTGATCTACCATTAAGCTTACTTGTCACCCCGTGAGGTTTTTAACACATAAATATAGTCATTTTAAATAATAATGGAACACTTTTTTTTCTAAAACTTAGTTATAGCAAAAAAAAGTTGTCTCAATCTAAGTTAAAATGACTACATCTACGAGAAACCCGGTTTCTCAGTTTGCCTGGGTAAGTCCTATAGGTATCAGCACTTACACAAAGACCCTATATATAGAGCCTGGGTGCCTTGCCCTAGCACTTTTCATGTCGCGAAGCGATCGCCGTAACCCCTCCAGAATGACCAAAATATTCTCCCCGACCCCAGTCACCGAGGATGCAAAGCAGCTTTCCAGTCAGAACTTCCCAAAGTCTGATAGTCTTATCATCACTCCCACTAGCTAATATTTCTCCATTAGGACTAAAGGCAACGAGGAAATTTTTCTTCCGGATAGAGAAAGCGTTGGTATAAATAATCTAATACACCATAATTTTCTTGACTAAATTGCTCAATATCTGGCTCCAATAAAATTGAAATTCCTGGTGCTTCTAAATAATAATACCCTCAATATCCTTAATTATTGCCAAAAATTGTAGTTTTATTCTCTAGCAATGTTACTATCAAAAATAATCGTTTCTGAAGACCACCACATTTTGTCATAAATTCCGATTTTTATATAATGATGAAAACTCGAATATTCCCAATCTTTAGGAGCAGCCACTAATCTATAATGTACTGGATTATAATGAATATATTCGATATGATTAGCAAAATCTGATTCCCTTTGAATTTGATGCTCCCAAAACCTACGTTGCCAAACAGTTTTTTCCCTTTTATATTATCGAGATGTTGAAATTTTTTCTTCATATTGAGAATAGCATTGACGACTAAAATAACTTTTAATTAACCGCCAACGAGTCGAAAAATCTGCATCATTTTTAGGTAATGTCCAAATAGTATGGAGGTGATCTGGCAGGATGACAATAGCATTTATTTCAAATGGATGTTTTTGCATAACATATCGAAAAGCTTTTCTTAGTAAATCTATATTTTCAGGTTGACACAAAATTTT
>JAKQYE010000511.1 GCA_023356605.1 Trichodesmium sp. MAG_R02
TTTAGCAAGTTAATTTAATATTTTGTAACCTTGTTTAAAGATACATTAAAAGTAATATCTATCTGAAAAAAAACTAATTATAGTATGGAGAATTTCATGTCGACAGTACGCTATATATAGCCTACCTGCGTAAGTCCTGTAAATGTAACCGATTTGCCCAATATTTTTACTACAAATTAGGTTACGAAACTTTTTCTAGTTCTTTATCTGCGTGGTTTGAGGATTTCAGTTTCCGCTTGAGGGTTGAGAATGTGCCGAATGTGCCGACAGCTAGGAAAGATAAAATTGAGGTTGGTTCAGGTATACACGTACCATCTAGAGTTATTTCTGTTAGACCAAAATCAGTTTTTGTAACTGAATAAACCTGCTTTTTCATATCTTCCCACCAACCAATTCTATCTTTTTGCCATCCAATTAAAAATCTGTCTGTTTCAGTATATATCTCATCTAGAAAACGGGTTCTAGAACAACAATTAAGTGTGAAATCCTTAGTCTTCATTCTTTCAACAGCTTGACTATAACCAAATGTTTGTGAAAGACTATTTCCAAAATTCGATGTAGCTCCAGGTCTTCCAAGATCTAAGCCTGTACTAATGCCAAGAGTGGCAGAGTTTGTCCAACCCACTTGTCTGCTATTGGATATACTCACTGAATCACAATTTGTGCAATCTTTATTCGTATTTATATTTCCTGTAGCAGCAAAAGATATTTGAGTTTTTTTTATCTAGATGTTCAAGGTAATAAATAAAAGAATCATCAGCCCAAGTTGGATCTGTAGCATTCTTATTAAACATTCCATTGATAATAATATTATTGATCTTAGTAATAACAGGTTGTTTAGGCTGTGGAACCCCAGGGAAAACAGGTGGAAGGGTACATGTATCACCACCACAATTACTTGACCCATGGGCAGTGACGGGATACATCAGTAAGAAAAATAAACCAAATAAGGAAGCTTTTTTCATAATCATTACTCTTTGATAAGATTTTTACTTTATGCTCAATAATAACACACATTCCGCACTTCTTAACATTAGACCCCACATTCCGCGTTTGTTATATCCCACATTCCGCACTTCAAAACGTAGCATAAAAAGCTACAAGATAATATCTATTTAATTAAGCATAATTACTTATGGTCTTTAGTCACTTCAAGTGAGATCATAAAGCAGATTATTGCATTCTTATTGAGTATCAAAAAATCAGGACTTACGGAACGGCACTATTTATAGTGGCAATATCTTAAAAATCACAAATTCTTACACCATATATAGCGGTAATACGTAAGTCCTGATCAAAATATCTAACCGACCAATTGAAACATCCTTCAATTAAAATGAAGGTTATTTGACTTGAATTACTATTGGTTTTTGAATAAAAATAGTTAGGCGATTGCGTTCCGCAAAGCTGGGCTAACGCACGTGACAAAGCGTGAAGTTCGGATCAATTGTCATGCGCTATATATAGTGTCTTTGCGTAAGTCCTGCTACTGTAAAAAATAAATTGGGCCGTCCTACTAATAGACCGACAAAACGATTGGATATTTCAATGTTTTCAGTCGATTCATTTATTGATTAATTCTGGATTTAAGAGTATATCTAGTCTCACTCCGGAACCTTTAGAATTATTGAAGTTTTTTTCTCCAAGTTGTCAAAGATACTATCTACTCAGTTGAGACACTTGAGATGAAAACAGGTAGAGGGCCAAAATAATCAAGGATTGAACAGTAGTAGAATAAATGTCTTGGCAATTAGTGCGATCGCTAAGTGTGATAGAGGAACTTTGGCAAATTTTGAATTGGTCATTGGTAAATTCCGGCAACTGATACCATTTTATTGAGAAAGCGATCGTCTCCCACCCCATATTATAAGTATAAATACTTACTCAACTTTCCCCCTCTTTCTGTGATACATTTTGTAATGCGGAATGTAAGATATAGTTATTTTAAATAAGGATGAGACATATTTT
>JAKQYE010000512.1 GCA_023356605.1 Trichodesmium sp. MAG_R02
ATCCTTCAATTAAAATGAAGGTTATTTGACTTGAATTACTATTGGTTTTTGAATAAAAATAGTTAGGCGATTGCGTTCCGCAAAGCTGGGCTAACGCACGTGACAAAGCGTGAAGTTCGTCTAAATTGTCATGCGCTATATATAGTGTCTTTGCCTAAGTCCTGTAATAAATATACTAAATATACCCTCAAAAAAATTACCTTCATATATAGCAGTCCGCGCATCGGTTGCGACAAATTAAAAAGTAAATAAAACTTTTGAAACTCTTACCTATTCTCTGTTCCCTGTGCCCTTTCCCCTAAAAAACAGTAGGATTTTACCATGAACACTCATAGGATTGCTATAGTACGATTAGGAGAGTTATAATGGAAGTTTTTGAATCAGAGATACAATTAATTTTTGATGAAATAATATCAGCTAATTATTCAGAGGATCAAGAGGATTGGGTTGCAGTTGATGGGAAAAATTTAAAAAATACCTTGACCAATTATGAACAAGATGGACAAAATATACTAGTAACAGTATCAGGGTTTAGTCTCCAGACAAAACTAATTAGGGTCGTACTTTTCTCCTTCAAATCAGTTTAAATTCCTCAACAGCAGGTAAAAAATTTTTATTTTCATGGCTAGAGCGACTAAGTTTAATCAGAACAAACCTTTGTAGTGGAGTCAGATTTTTCCATTGATCTAACTTAATTTTAATGCCTACTTCTTGGGCTTTTTCCTGAACTATTTCTGGAATTTTTGTCTCATCCATCCAAGCTGGATTTTGTTCAACAACTAAATCTTTAGCGGGGGCATTTGTATAGTCAATTACTAACTGATGTAGCCATAACCGATAACTTTGAATTTCCTCTGATTTACCGCAAGGTTTATTTACCAAATCTTGACGAATTGAATGATTAAATTGATGCCAGTGGGATAATTTTAATTTCACTCCGCAGGTATCTAATTTATAGCGTACTATCATAGGAATACACCGTAATGATTCAACAAAGTCTTGCTCAAACTCAAAATAATTTTCACTCATATATATTATGCCTCTATTTTATGGTTTATTGTAAAAGCGGGAGAAATATCTACCCTATATTTATAGCAGTTTTCATTATTCAAAAATACAGAGATTTTTACTGAAAAGCAAAAGTTTTGTAGTCATGAAAAGGAACCGCTATAAGATTTTTCCTTCTCTTAAAATTGCTTCCTCATTCCTTTTTTCCTAGATAACTAAAGCCTTTTTCTTTACCTCCACTGTACAATACCGATACTATATATAGCAATCCTCTGGGTGATTGTGGCAAAATTCCATACTGAAAAAGTTTGGGAAAATCAAATATTTGACCATCTGCAAAAAATTAAATAGCCACTTAACTATTTTAAAAGAACTACAAAGATGATAAAATATAGTCATGAAATTTTTGGTTTGTAACCAAATATCTTCTACAGGGTTTTTTCCTGGGGCATTCGGAGCAAATTTTAGACAATTTATTATCCATTTTTCTTGGGGTTTTTCTTGATTAATTAAGATCAAATATTCTCGAAACTCTTGAGAGTTATGATAACTTGCATAGTTTTATCATTTGCCATCAACTAACTGGAGGATTACAAAGGGGATGGGCCAATAAACCTTTAAAGATATTGCGCTCGTCCGGTTTCCTGACAAATTCTGATTTTTTTCTTTCTGGTAAAGAATCAGCTTTTTTATTATTACTATGTCTAAAGGTAGCCTTTTAACTCCATCATAAAGGTGAGTTGTAACCACGACTAACCATTATATGTTTTTCCTATTTCTCCTATATATTGTCTCCCTACTCCAGCAGTTAAATTACCGCTTTTTCTATGGTCTGAATCGTCTATAGCAGTCCGCACATAGGTTGCAACAAATCAAAAAGTAAATAAGACTTTTAAAACTCTTAACTATTCTCTGTTCCCTAAAAAGGAGTAGGATTTTTGCCAC
>JAKQYE010000513.1 GCA_023356605.1 Trichodesmium sp. MAG_R02
TCATTCAAAACCGCTCCCCCACTCATCCCCTTATACAAACTCTCACTAGGTTCAGTAGGTTGATAAGTCAAATTATCTCCCACTTGTGGGTTGGTCACCTTAGCAGGAGTAAACTGAAAACCCTGCCTATTCTCAGCCCCAGGCCAGCCCGCCACATAAACTTGATTATCATTATCTAGCTGACTCGCCTCTCCAACCTCCGCCACCCTATAATCAGTAAAACTAAGAAACGTCACCACAGCCAAATCTTCCTGTGGGTAACGCTTAATAAATTTTAGAGGCAATACCTCTCCTGCTGCCCCTGGTTTTTCACTGCGAATAAAAACAAAAAGTCCATCATCAATATTAGAAATATGATTAGCAGTTAGCACATAATAAACAGAATCTTTTCTACCAATAATTACTCCCGAACCTTTAGGAATATATTTATCACCTCCAGTCAAATAACCCTCACTCACAATTTCTACTACCGTTTGTTTTGCTAATCTATTTAAAGCAAAAGGATTTACAGGAGTACCTGATTTTCTGGCAATAAAAGTTGGTTGTTCTGGTTGTTCTGGTTGTGGTGGTTGTTTGTTTAGAAAAGATATTTTATTGCAACTAACCAAAGTTAATATTGTTAGTAAAATTGTTAGTCTGATGATATATTTCTTTATAGTTATTTTTTCTTGAAACATTTTAAGATTGCTTTTTTCATAAGAATTCTATATTATTGCCACCAGAGGAATTACAACTATATATAGCATATTTCGGGCAAATTATGTACAGAGTAAATCGTAAAAACTATATTCAAAATTCAAAATTCAAACCTAATCGAGAAGGAGATAAATCAACCAAAGTTTCTGATGGAATTGCCCAACTTAAACTAGATAAAAAATCCAAAGCCTTCTCTGAAGAAATATCCAAAGATTCAGTCACCCGCGAACCATCTTTATATAGATAAATATCAGGATTAACAAAAATAATTGGCTCCCCCATACCAATAATTCCGACTAACTGACCATGATTATTTAATAAAGGTCCCCCACTCATACCATTAAAAACAGTTAACTTATAACCAATCTGATATCCCGATCGCATTGGTCTTGCCAAGTATTTAGAAACTTCACCCAATTTAGTACAAGTTAAACCGCCCTTTTTAGAACTAGTAACATTAACATCCATAGGAAAACCAATAGCCATTACTCGTTCTTCCTTTTGCCACTTTGCCAAACTAACAATTGGATAATTTTTCAGACTATTAAACTGTAAAATAGCCAAATCATTACCTGTGATTTGATTATGATGAAAACTCACCAATAAACTTGCTTGATATTGTTCACCATCCTCAGTTTCCACAACAAAATTTTCAGTCTTATCTCTCAAAACATGATCATTAGTTACGAGAGTATAAACATTCTCCTGTTTCTGCACTAAAATTCCCGTTCCCCAACCCTCACCAGAAATAATTTTCACAGTAAATTTAGCAGCAGTTTGGCAAAGTTGTTTTTCAACTATTTTTTCAGGTAAAATAGGATGACGAGAAGGAGCGATCGCTGGCTCTAAATCAGACCAAAATAAACTTGTCAGAAATAGACTCAAGATGCTAATTGTTTTGAATGAAAAATTAAGTTTCATTAAATGGTAGACTCCTTTAATCAAAATCGTAGTTCAGCTTTAACCTAAAAGCAAATATTTGAGAGCTGAAGCCCAAATACAAATAAACATTCCAATTCCCCAAGATTTGGAGAATTTTTCCGAACATTTGCCTTGTAGTTGAGCTTCAGTTCAAAAGTTAAGATTTGAGGATCTAAAGCCCTACTAAAAACATTGATTAACTTCTTCAAATAAATATTCCTATTGCCAAATATTTGGATAATTTTTCAGA
>JAKQYE010000514.1 GCA_023356605.1 Trichodesmium sp. MAG_R02
TTTAATTTTTAATAATTTAGTTTATGTTACTAGAACCTAAAAATAATAAAATGTCAACATTTTTTTCCGGGATTGAAGTTTTTGTCCTGGGCGAAGGGAAAGCTCAATTAGTTTTGACTGTTGACTTTTGACTTCTATTTGCTTGACGTAAAGATTTAATAGTAGTGATCGCCTGTTCTGACACCATATCAATTTCTTGGACAGTATTAAACCGCCCAATACCAAAACGCACAGAAGCATAAGCTAATTTTTCAGAACGTCCTAAAGCTTGCAAAACATGAGAAGGTGCGACTTTTGCAGAAGTGCAAGCAGAACCAGAAGAAACAGCCATTACACTTTGTAACCCCAACAATAATGCTTGCCCATCCACACCCTCAACACTAATATTCAAATTTCCTGACAAGCGCTCCGTAGGATGTCCGTTGAGAAAAATATTTTCCAATGTTTGCAATTTCTCCCATAACTTTTGTCGCAAACTGGTTAAGCGTTTTGTCTCTGACTCCATTTCTGCTAATGCCACTTCCACCGCTTTGCCAAAACCAACTATTTGAGGTGTACACAAAGTACCAGAACGCATTCCTCGTTCGTGTCCTCCCCCATGTATTTGAGACGCTAATTTTACTCTGGGATGACGACGACGCACATAGATAGCACCAATACCTTTTGGTCCGTAAATTTTATGGGCAGTTAATGACATTAGATCGATATTCATTGCCTGTACATCTAAAGGAATTTTACCAATAGCTTGTGCTGCATCAGTATGGAAAAGAATGGAATTTTCTTTGCATATTTCTCCTATTCTTGCCAAAGGTTGTAAGACACCAATTTCATTATTTGCTGCCATAATAGACACCAGAATTGTATCTTTACGCAAAGCTGTTTCTAGAGAAGTTAGATCAATAATTCCATCTGTATTTACAGGCAAATAAGTAACTTCAAATCCCAAATTTTGTAAATATGTACAAGGATCAAGAACTGCATTATGTTCCGTAGCGATCGTAATAATATGTCTGCCTTTATTAAAGTAAGCTTCAGCTATTCCTTTGATAGCTAAATTATTTGCTTCTGTCGCGCCACTGGTAAAGATAATTTCTTCAGGAGTAGTATTAATACCTGTAGCCAAAATTTCTCTAGCTTTTTTCACTGCTGCTTCTGCTTCCCAACCATATTGATGGGTGATGCTAGCGGGGTTACCAAAATGTTCCGTGAAGTAGGGTAACATTGTTTTTAATACTCGTTCATCAATGGGAGTAGTTGCGTTGCAGTCGAGATATATAGGACGTTTCAACATAACGATTTTATTAATTTTTTTTTGTAATTACTAACCCTTTTTTATCATATTTTAAACTATTTCCAAAACTTTTTAAATGAATCAGGACTTACGCAAAGACACTAATTGTAGTGTAAATATCAGAAATAATTATCAAAAATACACCACATATAGAAGCAATACGTAAGTCCTGTGAATAAATAATCAACTCAGATGATGGATAAGAGTGAATTGGCGATCGCTAGCTCCCAACCTCAAAATCCCATTCTTTTTAAATTGAATAATTATTCAATTTCTTGTCTCAAATTATTACTATATCTACCATTCAGCTTACTTGTCACCCCTTGAGTCGCACTACACCCCGACATTTCGTATTGAGCGTTTTCTTTTTGTTGAAATATTCTTCAGCCCCCGAACGCAAATCCCCTTCTATATATAGCTTTCAACTAGCTTTTCACCCCGTGAGAATGTTACTACTTGAGATGGACTCAATATGATGCTTAATATGGTCTTGATAAAAGCCTAACATATTCACTTTTATTGATTTTTATTTGTAATTACTAACCCTTTTTTATTATAT
>JAKQYE010000515.1 GCA_023356605.1 Trichodesmium sp. MAG_R02
CCTACATAGAATAGAATTATTTACCTTCAGGGATACAGCATCCCATAGGGCAAATAATGTGAGACTTTTGAATAGTAAAACTCCTGTTTTGTGGGTATCTTGCCTGCTAAATATGTATTTCACCAGCAGGGAAAGAAGTATCTTCCTCAAAAATCACATCTTTCACCCAATCCAATTGATTCTCTATTTTCCAATGTTCTCTAGTTTGAAATAAAGAAAACTTTATCCCTCTGTTATACTAGTTATATAAAAGACAGTTTCTTCATAATATTTTTTACCCCTAAATCCAAGTCTTTCTACTTTAATAAAAGTTTGAACATTTTTCCAAACCTTAGCCATATTTAATGCAGGTAGAAAAACTGAAATAATTCTTTCTATTTTTCTACCATGACTATGATATTTTTTATGAAAAATATCAATTTGCTTGAGATTATTACTGACCTGTTCTATCTGTTGATATCAAGTAAGTTGATTTTTTTTTCAGCAATTAAATAATCATTATTTTTATTTGTAATTAATCCAGTAGTCTTTTTATTGTAATGTCAAGAATCTGTGGTAGAAACACTATTATTTAGTGAGCAATCCCTTGTATATTCTTAAGCTTGGTGAATTTATGAAGACTTTTTATTTTCCAATAATTTTAAGTTCAAAACAATCCCACCGTCTTGATTAAATAATTAAATCATTGAAACAAAATTTTGTTGATTATTGTTAAATTTATTAACATTGTTTTGTCAACTTTTGTAATCAAGAGCTATCTACTTTTGTAATAAATAATTCTTAGATAATTGTCTTCCCCATTTATTAAAGTTATGAAATAAGTCAATAAAACTTACCCTTTTCATTTCTATTCTGATGGTTGAATACGATGGTACTCTTGACCGATAAACATTAAAAAAATCTATAACATTTGATTGATTAGCTAAGGCAAAATCCCCGATAGCCCTTAATGAAGTATATCCATACAAAAGCCGAGGAATAGTTATTACTAACATTAACCATAATTCATATCTTTTACCCTGATATTTGCGTAAATAATTGACTGTTTTAAATTTTTCAATTAGAATCTTTATATACATAAACTTTAGAAAAAAAACAGTAGATGAGTAAAAGTTTTAAAACAAAGTTCAACTGTTTTTTTATTGATTTCAAACCTAAAATGAAACAGCCCTGCCCTTAAATAGGGGATGAAAAAAATCTGGGATTGAGTATTTCAGGCTTATGGTTTCCGGGGGACTTGACAGTTCAATAAAAATTAACTACGGCAATCCTATGAGTGTTCGTGGCAAAAATCCTACTGCTTTTTAGGGAACAGGGAAAAGGGGACAGAGAATAGGTAAGAGTTTCAAAAGTTTTATTTACTTTTTGATTTGTCGCAACCCCCAACGGACTGCTATATACCTCAGGACTTACGCAGTGCCGCCATATATAGTGAATTTTTGACAATAAATTCAGATATTTACACTACAAGTAGTGCCTTTACGTAAGTCCTGATACCTATCTAGACTTACACAATACTAAGAGATATTGTAGCAGTATAAGTGATGAGGGAAAACTATATAATAGCTTGAACTGACTTGGGATTTTGTTGCCTGGCTCCAAGATAACTTACAGACTGGGATCAGTGGTATATGGGTGGAACACCGAAGCTAGCTCCAAAGCTTATGCAATTCCAGCATAGGTCAGTAATTACGGACAGGCACTAACTGTAGTGTAAGTATCTAAGATAATTATCAAAAATACACTATATATAGCGGTACTCCGTAAGTCCTGATAGGTAAGTTTGGGTAAGCTTAGTAGAACGGTTAGTACTGATAATTGATAACTGAAATGACTTGC
>JAKQYE010000516.1 GCA_023356605.1 Trichodesmium sp. MAG_R02
AATCATCAGTTTTATGATCTCACTTGAAGTGACTAAAGACCATAAGTAATTATACGTAAATTAAATAGATATTCTCTTGTAACCTCTTGTAATACAATTATGTTGTGCGGAATGTGGGTTGTTACTAATGACTAGACTCAATCATCACTCTTATGATGTAGAGTTTGAATCTCAAACTCGATGGTATTTCGAAGATATCAATCGAGAAATTAAGCAATTAACAGGTAATGGACGCGTGGAGCGTGTCGTCTGCGAATAATTCAGAAAAATCACATTGCTTGTGCAATGGAGCGTGTGGAACTTGTTAAAAAGATTTGCCACTAAAATAGGCAAAAGTATTTATCAAGAACAGCCATGAATTATTATCAAAATATCTAACCGATCAATTGAAATATCCTTCAATTAAAATGAAGGTTATTTGACTTGAACTACTATTGGTTTTTTGAATAAAAATAGTTAGGCGATTGCGTTCCGCAAAGCTGGGCTAACGCACGTGACAAAGCGTGAAGTTAGTCGAAATTGTTATGCGCTATATATAGTGTCTTTGCGTAAGTCCTGATAACCTCTCATAATACAATTCTGTTGTGCGGAATGTGGGTTTTAATGTTCCTAACCTGAAAACTGCTCTAAGCATATTAGTCTTGCCTACCTATCACATTAAACAACCACAATTTTTCTCTCCCAACCATTGCTCCCCTAACTGTTTGAGAGCTATTATTACCGGCTGCACTTGTAGACCTTTCTGCGTCAGAGAATATTCAACATGGGGTGGCACCTCTGGATACACCCGCCTTGCTAACAAACCATACTTTTCTAACTCCCTCAGTCTTAACATCAGCGTTTTTGAGCTAATTCCTTGTAGAGCTTCTAATAATTCGTGATTTCGGCGATCGCCACTCAACAGCTCTTGCAAAATCAACACCGACCACTTACTCCTTAATATTCCTAATGCAAACTGAATCGGACAACTCTTACTTAAACATAATATATCTGTCATTTTAACATCTGATTTGACACTTTTATTTTGGAGTTTCATTTTCTTCTAACTCTTTAAAATTTATCTTTCTTTAAAAAAACTTTAAAAGTTGATTGGGATAAAGCTTTGAGTTTATTAGGAAAGAATATCGAATTGTTTTAACTTCTGATTAATAGGTTTGATATCTGAAAGAAAAACGTTTTGATTTTTCAGTGTAAAATTTACGGCAATTTTGAGATAAGTAGACTACAGTTGGAATGTTCTATGGAACGTCCCCACAATGGTTTTTGTTCAAAGAAGTCTGTTCAAAACTGACACGCATCCCAAACCTGTTAACTGCTTAATTATGGCATGAAGTTCTTCAATTTTCCATCTAGGCAAGAGATTCAAATTCCGGATCAAAAGGCGCGATGATTGATTTAGGTCATTAGTGACAATATCAGGACTTACGCAGGTACGCTATATATAGCGTACTGTCAACATGAAATTGTCCATACTATAATTAGTTTTTTTTTGATAGATATTAATTTTAATATACCTTTAAACAAGGTTACGAAATGTTAAATTGACTTGCTAAAAATCTTTAATCATTAGATCCCACATTCCGCACTTCCGGCATGTAGTACAAAAAGATACATGAACAGGACTTACGCAGTACCGCTATATGTGGTGCCAAAAATTATTATTTTTAAGATATTGCCACTATACATAGTGCCGTTGCGTAAGTCCTGATGAATTATCATTACTATTTTGAGCCAACAAATTAAACAAATTAATTCTATAGAACACAAAAAATTAGTGGCATGAATATTTTGGGCAAACCAGGGATTTCTTTTGGCAGCATAACATACA
>JAKQYE010000517.1 GCA_023356605.1 Trichodesmium sp. MAG_R02
TTTGCAAACTTATTTTTATAGATATTACTTTTAATATCTATCCGAAAATAACTAATTATAGTATTGACAATTTCATTTTGACAGTACGCTATATATAGCGTACCTGCGTAAGTCCTGTATATGCTAGATGTAGAGACATTTCATGGAACTTGTCTACAGGGGCTGGAAAAAAGATTTATAGTCATTTCAAAAAGAGATGGAAAACTTTTTCTGCTAAAACGCGGGTTATAGCAATAAATACTTGTCTCAATCTAAATTAAAATGACTATATGTCATTTACCCAGTCTGTTAGCAATCAATTAATATCTAGGAATAACTGAAGTTAGTAGCCAATATAGTTTGTGTTTAAAAGTTTTTTGATCTACATTTTTCTCTACAGTTGTAGGTTGTTTCATTACTTGTAATAACGAATTTAAAGCATAATTTTCTGATGAGTTTACTTGCCGATCAAAAAGAGCTATATTAATTGCTAAAGGCAGAGCAATAGCAGCTACATCTGGTTCTAATTCTTCTACTAATAAATCAATCGACTGAGGAACTCTAAGTGCAGAACAAATTCCTTGCAATATTTTTTCATCTAATCCTAACTGTTGTAAATTAGGATATATTTCTTCCCATTTAACTTTCTGAGTTGGTTCCCCTACTTGAATAACATAAGCTATCAACCTCTGGAGTTTTCCTTGTTGCTTAGTTGTCATATTTTGGATAGGTTCAGTTGTACTTAATTCTTGGGAATTGTTTTGATTTTCTTCTTGTTTGATACCATTGATAATTTTTTGCCAATCTTGACTATCGCAAGATTCCGGTTTTTCCACAGTTAAGGAAATAGTGATTTTTTTGTCTTGACTAGCATCCAGTTCAGTTACTTCTGCTTTGACTCCCAAAAAACCTAGCCATTTAGCAATTGTATGAATTAATGTTAGACGAGTTGAGTGACAGTTTGCTAATAACCGAACTTGGGTCCGAACCATAGGACGAACTATTTGTGTTAGCATTACGATCCAATTACTGTCTTAGCTAGAAATTTACCTCTTTATAGTATATTTAATTTTTTTGCCACAAATAGCAATTTTAGCTACAGATTTTTCTTACCATTACACTCATCAAAGTAAATAAAACTTTTAAAACTCTTACCTATTCCCTGTTCCCTAAAAAGCAGTGGGATTTTTGCCACGAATAAAATAGGATTGCTATATTGGAACATAAGGTTACTTAAAGGCGGTCGAAAAAGAGCAAATAATTAAGTGGATGAGAACACAAAATTACCTAAGATTGTCATATTTACAAAAATATTTAAAGAAGCAATATGATCAGGACTTACGCAGGCAAACTGAGAAACCCGGTTTCTCGTAGATATTTATGTGTTATACCAATTTCATAAAATATTACTACAGTGGTTTTATCTGCATAGTAATAGTTGACAAATTAATACTGTAACAACCTTTCTTGAATTTGGTATTAAAAACAATGATTTACTGTCTTAACCGGGTTTCTTTGCGTAAGTCCTGTTGATGAACTACATCGCCATAACCAAAACCTTGTAGGGACGTTGCATAAGGGCGTCCCTACTGTGGTCGACCGACATGAAAAATGCTGTAAAAGAGCAAAGAATTTAAAAGAGCAAAGAATTTAAAAGAGCAAAGACCGGAAAAAAAGATTGGCAATATTTGGGGACGTTGCAACTTATCATAGTTAAACTAAGCAAGCTCCGAAACCAGAATAATTAATCCCTTTATAGAACCTGCTCGTCTTCAGAACCGGACGTGAGACTTTCACCTCATACGGCTCCTCTCCTAAACGTCCTTTTTCA
>JAKQYE010000518.1 GCA_023356605.1 Trichodesmium sp. MAG_R02
CCAGTAGTAATTTTTTCTCGATTATCTACTCCTAATTTTTGATTAATTAGTTCCACTATTCCTATTTCATCAATTAACCCTGCAACTATTCCTAGGTGGTCAAGATTTTCAACTGTTATTTTTTCTGTTAAAGACATTTTTTTGATACTCAATAAGGATGCAATCATCAGTTTTATGCTCTCACTTGAAGTGACTAAAGACTATAAGCAATTATACGTAAATTAAATAGATATTGTCTTGTAACCTCTCATAATACAATTCTGTTGTGCGGAATGTGGGTAGTAAGATTATTCTGGCTTAATTAATAAAGCTTTTATCCCTCATCAAAAGCAATAGCTGATGGCTAAATGCTTACGTTAAAACTAGAATTATATGTATGGAAATCACAAATTTTTTAACTTGGTTTGTATGTATTGGATTGATGGCTAGTGTGGGAATTAGTGCAATGATATATGCTTATCGTGGACAAGGAACTATTTCTGTCCTATTTACACAACCAATATTAATATCATCACAGACAGAAGCGACAGTAATGCTTAAACAAGGATGTGAAGCTTTTCAAGTAGGAAATTATCAACAAGCTATAAATGAGTTTACTGAAACTATACAAAGTAATTCTAACAGGACTTACGCAGTACCGCTATATGTGGTGCCAAAAATTATTATTTTCAAGATATTGCCACTATACATAGTGCCGTTGCGTAAGTCCTGTCTAATATGGCTGTTGCTTATCATAATCGAGGTTTGGCTTTTGCTAATCTACGTCAAGATGATGAAAGTGTAGCAAATTTATTACAGGCAGCAGAATTATATCTCCAAGAGGGAAATCAACCAGCGATCGCTATTGTCAAAAAAATTTAGAGTTATTGAAGGCAAGAAAAGACTCCAGGAAAACTGTCGCTTAATTATCAAGACAAGTTTAATTATAGTCATTTATAGTCATTTTGAATAATAATGGAAAACTTTTTCTGCTGAAACTCAGTTATAGCAAGAAATACTTGTCTCAATTCTTTATTAAAATAACTATAAATATCTACAAATATCAGTAGGGTAGTGAATCAAGAAAGTGTGGGAATGATTTGATGAATATAGTCCCATTATTGTGGAAATATAGTCATTCCGAATAAGAATGGGATACTTTTTAAGCTAAAACTCTTTCACAGCAAGAAAACCTTGTCTCAATCTAAATCAGAATGACTATAATTATGGAATGTCCTCTGTGTGGCCATCCTAAACCCCATAAGCACGGAAAAACCAGTAAAGGAACTCAAGGATACTATTGTCCCGAATGTGGACAAACTTTCACGCTCTACTTTTGACACTCTATACTATCGTCGGCAAATTGAACCAGAAAAAATGCGCTAGGTTGCTACAGGCTCATGTTGAGGGCAGCTACCTTGAGAGGAATTAAGTGAGGTTAGCGATCGCCTATTTCAATTGGATTTGGGTTCATACTCGCAAAGAAAATACTGCTGCACAAAGAGCTGAGTTGGCCATCGCTCCTTGGAGTTGGAACGACCATTATACTTATCCCACACTTTACTGATGCACTACCCAATTATCTTTGTACCATTTATGGTTGCTATTTGTTCTACTAAATCAAAGGCGAATCGACAGAATCTATCTTTATGTGCCACGTAAATAGATTCAACAACTCCTGTCATAACTTGTGATAACAATGTTATAAATTTTTTCCGTTTAAAATTTAATCCCCCACCTATTTCTTTTATTACTTTATCTATAGTTATCCCATTAGCCGTACAGAATTCTTTCATTGCTTCGGCTTGGGAGCGATAGTTC
>JAKQYE010000519.1 GCA_023356605.1 Trichodesmium sp. MAG_R02
GAAATACATATTTAGCAGGCAAGATACCCACAAAACAGGAGTTTTACTATTCAAAAGTCTCACATTATTTGCCCTATGGGATGCTGTATCCCTGAAGGTAAATAATTCTATTCTATGTAGGTGCTTATTTAGTTATACTACTAAAAAAATATTCTTATATTGACAATATCAGTAATTACTTATTAATTGTTTCACCTACCTTATTTTTTTTATCTCCCAACATATATTCTTTTTCAATATTAATAGCTTCTATCCCTTCATTTGCCATCAAATTTAACATTGATCCTAATTGTACCCAAATTAATAAAGCAGTTGGAAATACTACTATTGCACCCATAACAATAGATAACCATTCAATAATATTAAATACAGAAAGACTAGCTGCTACACAGAAAAATACAAATAAAGTCATCCCTAAATAAGCAACTATTATATTAGGTGTTTGATAATCTATTTTTATTTGAGAGTTTTTCACTCGAGACCAAATGGTTAATTTATACTCCAACATATCTTTAAACATTATTCCTAAGAGAATAGAAAATAATAATGTTAACTGAATTACTGTATAAACAGGAAGATTAAAAAAAGTGTTACTGTACATTTTTGTTGAACCACAAATATTAACTATTGTAAATTATATCATACTTTTGAAGCTCTATAATTAAATTAAGCGTTGTTGAATAAGAAGGTTTTTACTACAACTTCTGATACGCTACCAGGTAAATTGTGGAACTATACTCAGGATCTAGTTCCGTTTTTTTGACAAATCAGGAATTTGCTTTATGTTATAACGCTTAACTCAAAATAGCTAAAAGCTTTGCCTAACCTTGCTTTAACTTTTCACTCCAGCAGACTCTAACAGTTTCTATATGCGATCGCTCGATTGATATGCTCTATCGCTAAACAAATTTTAACTCATATTCCACAAATATAGTCATTCTAATAAAGAATTGAGACAAGTATTTCTTGCTATAACTCGCGTTTGGTGCAGAAAAAGTTTTCCATCTCTTGTTGAAATGACTATAAAATAAGGGTAGTGGTGTACAAGTAGTGATTTTTGCAGTTAGACTCCTGACAGTAAAAGGGGTTTACTTATGAATATCACTACATCTACAGGACTACCAAAATAAGATTGCTATATTATTTTGTCCTGACTCCTAATTTTTTATACTACGTTTCACAGTATGGATTTAGGTTTTAACCCATATTCCGCACTTCAACTCATAACATTAAAAGTAGTATAACTGAACTTACCCCATATAAATCTACTATAAAACTCCAAAACCCTTATGGAACTGGTTATATGGCCATTCCCTTTTTTATATAGCATGGAGCTGGTAAAGTTATTAGCAATGTTATTGAATTAAGATGGGGAGTAGAACTGAAAACAACGAGAATATATGAAATTTTAAATGAATTAAATTTATCATATCAAAAAGCCCATATAAATTATGCTAATGCCAGCGAAGAACAGCAAAAAAAAATTTATATTAAGTCTAAAAAAAATTGGAATCTAAAAAAGAGAAAGAAAAAATAGTATTTTTTGATGAATTTGCTGTTTATGAGTGCCCAAGCATTTTTTACGGATGGGCAGAAAAAAATACACCCCCCGAAGTGCCCAGTAATGAGAAGGGACGTAGAAATAAATTGAATGGAATGATTTCAGTTGATGCCAATACTTGTCTTGAGTATTTAAAATTAACAGGACTTACGCAGGTACGCTATATATAGCGTACTGTCGACATGAAATGCTCCATACTATAATTAGTTTTTTTTCAGATAGATAT
>JAKQYE010000052.1 GCA_023356605.1 Trichodesmium sp. MAG_R02
ACCCAAGGTTGCTCCCAAGAACCGCCACCAACTTCTAAACCACATAGCTCGCTACGCGCCTCCAAGATTAACTTTGAATAACTATCTCTAACTTCTCTTAACTTCAAAGTTAAATGACCATGCATAGTATCTCGACACAAAAATATTAATCCCTTTTCTGACGGTGCCCGTAGAGGTGTACCAGAATGATTTGTCGTTGCAGTTAACTCTACCTCAAATAAATCATTTTTTGCCTGCATTTGCCATTCTCCCCAAGGCTGAATTTGCCAATATACTTCAGAGTTCCACGGTACAAACTCATAAAATTTGCCTTGGTAATGAATTCCTACCATAGCCACTTTTTCCATCCACCACAATACTCCTCGTTTACCTCCGCCAGCAGTTAAAGCCAAATCTGATTTATCATCAAAACTGTTGCAGTTAAGCCAAAACCACTTTTTTGGAAATGCACCACCCCAATTTTTCTCACTATAGGCTGGTGCATTAGTAAACTTGTAGATATACCCATTCCATTCTATCCAACCAGTAGCTAGACCATGAGCCATTAATATTTGCCATCCAGGCTCAAAAATTGGTAGAAATGATAGCAAACCCGCAGTTGACTGTTGTATGGTATCTGGGTTTCCCCAACCATATATAGGTTGTGTTTCATATTGCCAACGACAATAATTATTTGTTCCTGGATCCCAGAGAACTCCTTGATGCCAAGTGGCAGTAGCTTGATACCCTTGTTTGATTTGAGCATCGAATACTTGTGGATCTAAATAGCCAACTGGACTTGTTAAATCTGTTTGTCCCCAATGACCTAATTCTAGCACCTCCGGAGTGGCCCAAAATTTTTGGACATCTGGGAAGGTACGACAAAGATATTCATCATTAGGGCCAAGAATTTGAGCGCCACCACCACTATAAGATTTACTGCCGATAGGATCTTCTATAGAGTACATGAAGGCAAAGGTTTGTTTCTCTTCTGGTAGGGTGACTCGATAATACCATCCTTCAAAGAAACGGCGATCGCTACCATCCCAGTGATAGCCACTATGAGGTGTTTGTAGAGGATTTGTTTTCACAACTGCTTAGTAATTTTGTAGAAATGATTAAGATTTTCTGGGCTCAAGGTTGCGATCGCATTTTTTTGGTAGTACTATGCAATCATAGCCAATGGTTAATATCGTATTCAGCTATATTAACATTCCACAGATTTAAACTGTTTGGATTCTCAATTTATGTTTAAACAAAATATAAATTTGCCTATTGCCTATTTAAACTTATCCAGGACTTACGCAAAGACACTAATTGTAGTGGCAATCTCTTGAGAAAGATGAATTTATACACCATATATAGCGGTACTGCGTAAGTCCTGTTATCATTATTAATGGGACTGTCATTAATGACTATTTTTTTCAATGATTCAGACCTATGATAAATTCATTCAGAATAGTAGGGGAGCAATCTCATATCTCATTTTACCCTATTATTAAAATGCCTAGGATCTCACTTTCAAATTAACCCAGATAGACTTGTAATTTACGAAAAACCTACTTCTTCTCAAGTTTAAATACATTATTGAGGAATAATTTCTGTCACTACATTACTATTACCACCTTGAATAATAACTTTCTCATTTTTGAGTTGTCCCACTGCTCGAGGACCTCTAACATTAAATGGTGGATCGACTTGACGATAAAATACATTACCCTCTGCTTCAAAAGTTTGATTGTTCGAATACCAAGTTAGACGATCACTATTTAATTGAGCTTGATTTTGTTGTCCAACACCAACCACATCTCCCGATAAAACAAAAGTATTTTTCTGAAAATTACCTTGACCCTTATTTGCTTGTAGAACTACCTTTTCTCCTTTTTCTAATACTGTTATAGGTCCTGGTGAATCAATCAAATCTTGTGGCATATTCCAAATCATCAAATCACTACTTATTTGTATTTTTGGGTTAATTCGGAGTAGCTGTACATTTTTCTTCATAGTAGCTATTTGACTTTCTAAATTAAACTCTGATTCCTCACCATAAGCTATGCCAATAACTTTTTGATCTTTTAACTCTTCTATTTTTATTGGTTTATTAGCAATTAATTTTTTTTTATCTATCTCCCAAAATAATTGATCAGTTTGAATTTTGAGCACAGGTTCTTTAAACATAACTACCACTTGATCATAAAACTCTATTCTTTTTTCTAGACTAATGACTTTTGCCATTTGAGCTGATGCTTGTAGTTGTTCATTATTACCTGTTATATTGTTACGAACAATAATGATTCCTGGTTCAGTTAACCATTCTAACTGTTTTCCTCTGATAATTATTTGATTGTGGATATCATATACTTCTATTTCTTCTATAAGTAAAATTCTGTCTCCATCTTGGTATACTTCTCCTTGCAATGCAGTAATTTTATAGGCTAATTTTCCATCTCGAAATAATTCACCTTCAGGCTTAGTAACTCTAACTAATTCTTGATTTTTTACGTAGGCAGCTTGTTTAGACTTTACCCGCCACAATATTTCACCTGCTTCAGATGCTTCTTCAAGAGTAACGTCATTTAAGGTTAAATCACTTTCCTTAACTTCATTAGAGATATTTTCCTGACTTTGGTTTTGTTGATTACAAGCAGTTATTCCCAGAAATAAAGTTACTAATAATGATAAAAGTATTGACGAATTTTGGAAATAATAAAAATAATTATTTGGTATTTTCATAAAAAGCTTATTATAATCGGATAGTCTTTCTCAAAATACTTCTTATATAAACCAGAAATAAGGACTAGGAAAGATAGGCCGTAGAATAGGAAAAAAGCAAAAACTATTTAATCTGTTATACATTTCAACCACATACTTTTGTGTACCCAGTTAAGAATATAACCCTTATTATACCAATACCAATTTTAAAAAAAGAATATTACAAATAATTAAGAGGGATAATAAATAATTGACAATTGACAGTAGATGTCCCTTAGATAAAAAAAATATAATTTACGGCGGGACAAAGCCCATTGAAGCCATTCATCATAACTCGTGACTTCTCAAAAATCCTTCATCTGTAGCAATGTAGCAAACATTTATCACATTGGTATTACTTATTAGTACTTACTAAGACATATTTTAAATGGGTCTTAGCTTACCCCATATGTTGCACCACACTAATAACCTAGTCTGCTGTATTATTCATTTTCTAGGACTCCTATCAAAGTTGAGCATACTAATAGTGATATAAATTAGAATTCTATATTTATTCAGCCATCCCTACATAAACTTCTAGAAGATGATTATATTAGTATATTCAAACAAAAATTAAATACAGTTTTTGATTATCAGTACAAGTTTTTCTAGGTTTTAGATGGATAATGCTCAGCTCTTTAAGTTCTCCTTTTGATGAGTAATATTTAAATTTTGCTTTAACGTACTTCTCAAATCTATGGGACAAGATATTCTGGGTATTAATCCGCTAATTTCAAGAAAAACTAGCACTACTCTTATATTGATTAGTATTCTAAAATTTGCCAATTTTCCCAAGGTAAACTAAAATCAATATCATTTTTAATCATGATCATCTATTAAACCTATCGCTGATAGAGGACGATAGGTATAGCTAGGAGATTTAGAAGTTTTTTGGATATCTTCTTTAATTTGTTCCAAGTCTATATAACGGTCAGAAACATTAATTAAACTATCGCTAGTCATAGCTCTAAGACTAACAACTTCAACCCTAACACCTCTATAACTAACAGCATCTACAGCATAAGCTAAATCTCCATCTCCACTCACTAATATCGCAGTATCATAAGAACCAACTAAAGCCATCATATCAACAGCAATTTCTACATCTAGATTAGCTTTTTTAGAACCATCTGGTAATTGTACTAAGTCTTTAGAAATAACGCGATAGCCATTACGACGCATCCACAGTAAAAATCCTTGCTGTTTTTCATTAGTACGATCTACACCCGTGTAGAAAAAAGAACGTAGCAAACGAGAACCTTCAGTTAAACGACAGAGAAGTTTCGTATAATCTATCTCAATTCCTAGCTGTAAAGCAGCATAAAATAAGTTAGATCCATCAATAAAAATAGCTACTCTACCACGATTTTCTAGAACTTGTTCTGGTGTAAATATATCATTACACTCTATTTGTATTTGTTGATGATTTAACATTGTTTTTAAACCTCAGTTTTTTTATGAAATTAAAGAAATTTAAGTCTTAATTAGAGAAGATTTGTAACAGAAAAAACCAGCTATGCAATAAAAAAAAGAGTACGATTATCTTTTTAAGTAACAGTTTCTATCAGTTCTAGTCTTTTAAAAATAGGTTGAGGTTGCCCCAGAGCTTGATTTACTGGTAGAGCGCCCCAACTTATTTGTTGAACAAAAGTTTCTGAACTATTAATTACTGATTTATTGTTAAAGTCATTTGAGAAACCTAGTTGCTGATAAATAGCATTGCTAATATTAGGAATAATTGGTGATAAAAGATAGGCTGCCAATCTAACAGACTCCAGTACAGAATATAAAACTTCTGCTAAGGCTTCTAATTGACCCTGTTTATATAAACTCCACGGAGCAGTTTCGTCTATATATTTATTGCAGGTTCTAACTAAAATCAACACAGCTTCACAAGCGTGAGTAAAGCCTAAAGAGGCATAAGCTTGAGTAACTTCCTCCCCCAAACTAATCCCTATTTTTTTGAGTGGATGAGTAACTTCTACTTCCTCACCATTAATTTTAGGAATTTGACCATTAAAGTATTTATGAGCCATTTTCAGGGTACGATTTAATAAATTACCTAAGTCGTTTGCTAACTCAGCATTTAGCACATTGATAAAGCGGGTTTCACTAAAATCACCATCAACTCCAAATTCGATTTCTTTGATAAAATAGTAGCGGACTGCATCAGAACCGTACTTCTGGATTAATTCAAAAGGATTTAAAGTGTTATTCTGGGATTTACCCATCTTCTTACCATCTTTAGTCAGAAATCCATGTCCAAATACACGTTCAGGTAGGGGCAAATCTGCTGACATTAACATTGCTGGCCAATAAACAGCATGGAAACGTAATATATCTTTCCCAATTAGGTGCAGATTAATCGGCCACCATTTTGATAAAGCATTCTCTAGGGTTGGCTCACTATCAGGATCTAAAAGGGCTGTAACATAACCTAATAGAGCATCAAACCAAACATAGATGGTATGATTAGGATCAACAGGTAGTTCAAAGCCCCAATCCACATTAACTCTAGAGATTGAAAAGTCTTGTAGTCCTTGGTTGACAAAGCTTAATACTTCATTGCGACGGCTTTGGGGTTGGATAAATTCAGGCCTTTCTTGGTAGAAAGCTTGTAGTTGTTCCTGATATCTGGAAAGACGAAAGAAGTAGTTTTCCTCATCACGCCATTCTACTTTTTGATTAGTGTGAATGGGACAATACTTTTCTTCGACAAGTTCGCGCTTTTCTTTAAATTCTTCACAAGATACGCAATACCATCCTTTTTGCTGACTTAAGTACATATCACCTTGATCCCAAACTCTTTGGAAAAATTCTTTGACAATTTTTTCGTGGTTAGATGCAGTCGTACGAATAAAACGGTCATATTGAATATTTAGTTGTTGCCAAAGAGATTCAAATCCTATGACTACTGAGTCACAGTGGTCTTTAGGAGGTTTTCCTTTCTTTTGAGCTGTTCTTTGAATTTTCTGGCCATGTTCATCTGTACCTGTAATCATCAACACTGATCTACCTTGTAGTCTTTGAAAACGAGCTATTGTATCAGCAGCAATAGTTGTATAAGCACTACCTATATGTGGTAAATCGTTAACATAGTAAAGGGGAGTTGTAATGGCAAAGGTATTTCTATTTGTATATATATTTTTCATAGAAAATTAGACTTAAAAACAATTGATTTTAATTAGCATTTTGATTTTAATTAGCAATGGTAATAATCATAATTAGTTTTAGTTGTACCAACCTATTTTCATTTCATACTTGAATTAATTGCTTGTTTACTGACTATAAACATTGAGCTAGCTTACATTCAGTTTTTCCTCAACCATGCTACCCAAAAAGCTTTTGAACATAATTCTTGGAGCTAATTTAATTCATAACTTTGTAATTCTTCTTAAAGACTAATTCCTCCTTTAGTGTAATAATAGGTTAATGACTTATAGCCCGTAGCTCATAGCTGACCACATGAATGGTTATTACTGATATAAGTAATTTCACTGTGATTAGCCAGATAACAAATGACACCCCCTAATTTAACATTAATACTGTTATATTGTTCTTCTAAAATTTCTCAAAGAAATTTTAACTTTTGGGATTTTGATATTATTATCCTTACAATAACAATTGCCTATATTTTTGTTTAAAGTCTAGAATTGAATCCCTAAGTTAAAAGCAAAATGGTGAGCCGAACAAGTAATATACTGACAATTCGTTTTTTCTTAGGAATTATTGATAGTAGAACTTTTGTTGATGATGGAGAACTAATTTCTTTATGAGGAGTCGTGCTACTTATAAGTAACAACCTTAGTTTTGTGGACTATTTATTTGTTAATCACAGTGGCCGCTATGGCGCTACACACAAGTCAGATAGCGGAGCCGTCGGATTGGCAATGTACAGAAGTCATAAGTTAGAAGTAATCTCTAACTAAGTTTAGACATTTAGCAGTCTCCTTTCAGTTGTCAGAAGTTAGTGAATCTTAATTCATAGCAAAAAAGAGATTTTTACAAAAGGCAATACAACTACTGTAATATCAGGATATATTGGGAATTTTTCCATGAGTTGCTACCCCTATGATAGAGCACTACGGGCAAGGCAAAACTCACTCCTACAAAAGTAAAAAATAATCCTAGACTGGGTTTGATAATTCAGAAATATCCGCGCCTTTTACTTCAATTTTTATAATATTTATTATTACTCCTAATTTAATTGGTAATTTTCATTATAGAATTTGCTCATTCGGTTCTACGAGGGCCAGTATCAAATCTAGCAATATTACCAGTAGCGCTTGCTTAATTATTCCGAGTGGTTAGTTTATTCAAAAATACCTTTGATTTTGTTAAGTTTTTTTGATTCTTCAGAACTTTTGTTTAATCAATCTGGATGGGGCCCTATAGTAGTTGATCAATACTCTAATATCATGTTTAGTCGTCCTCTTTACCTAATAGGTCCACACCGTCGGCAACATCCAGAAAAATATGCTAAACACTTAGTTAGTGGTATAGTCTTGAGTTAAATAGTAAAAGTATATTCAAAGGCGAAAGTATTAAATGCCCCACCATTCTGAGTTCAAGCTCCCATCAACTCAGTTTGTTATCATACTTTACTGCTCTAGCTTATGTTAGCGTAAGAAATTGTTAATTTACTAGCAGAGGACTATATTGAAATATTAAATATTTGTTAATTTTGGTAGATGGCTGAGATTTTTGTTTGAGAAGATAACAAAAAAAAATCACTCTGACTCAATAGGCAACTTAATAATTAAATAAATTAATTGTTTAGCTAGTCATGTTCAGTCAAAAATTACTAATTATTAAGTAATAATATTATGTTTTGCAGTATCGTTTGTTTATCAATTTAAATCATAATTGCCAAAAAATCTTGTGAATAAGTGCCTTTTACTTTCTGGGTCGATTTCACTAAAATGTAAGTATTCAAGGGGATATGATATGATTAGGTAAACCACAAAAAAAATAAAAATCTCAATCTTGAGTACAAGTTGAACGATAACTTAATATTATGTCCGGTTGAATAATTAGATATTATTAGAGGAAAGGTAGAGGGCAGAAGTGCTTTAACCATTTTGACCTGATTTTATACCCCGGACAGATGTTACTCGAAGACCTTAACCATTAGTTATTAATTTATCAATCATTACTAATTTATATCTGTATTCAATCATGCAAGTAGCAAGTAGTAAAATTAGTTTTTTAAGGCCAAACCCCAGAAAACCAGAATTACCTCTGTTTGTTTTCCTATCTGCTATGGATGGTACAGGTAAATTGTTGCGATCGCAACTCTCCAGATTATCAACAGCTTTCGATATTCGGTGTCTGAGTATCCCACAAAATGATTTATCGACTTGGGATCAGTTATCAGAGAAAACAATAAACTTAATTAAAATTGAACAGGAAGCAGCACCTAAAAGACCTGTTTATTTATGTGGAGAATCTTTTGGAGGATGTTTAGCACTAAAAGTCGCTTTAAATACTCCTGAATTATTGGACAAACTAATTTTAGTCAATTCAGCTACTTCATTTAGTCAACAACCTATAGTAAAATATGGCTCATATCTCACCCAGTATCTACCAACCTATTTATATAGATTATCTGTAGCAGCAACCTTACCCTTTTTAGGAGCTTTGGGTCAGATAGAACCGGAGGAGCGCCAAGCCCTACTCAGAGCTATGCAGTCAGTTTCTCAGCATTCTGCCATCTGGCGCTTAGGTTTAATGCGCTCATTCGAGGTAAAGAAAAATGAACTAAAAAATTTCCCAAAATCTACATTAATTATTGCTAGTGCCGCCGACCGACTTTTACCCTCAGTATCACAAGCTAAGTTTTTAGTCAAGTATTTGCCCAAGGCTCAAATGGTTATTCTCCCCAATAGCGGCCACGCCTGTTTGCTAGAAGCAGACGTGGACCTCTATGAAATTATTCGAGGCCAATGGGGCAGTAATCTAGTGGAATTAGAAACAGATAAAGTATCTGCCCAATTAAATATCTAGTTTAAACTAAGCCATTTTTGAGCATTCAGACGTTGAATTACACCAAACACCAATAAATTCAGAGTAATTTTACGTTCGTCAATTAAAAAAGGTTCTAAGGTAGCGGGTTTAGCTCCATTATCAGCACAAGAGAAAGCTCTAGGGCCTTTAATATCCTTTTTGGGGAAATAGATATTGAACTGACGCTGGCCTTTTTTAAACTTACCCACAACTTGCCAACATTCTTCAGATGAACTAAAGCCAGTCATAGGTAATTTTTGCTTGACTAAGCTAAGGTCAAGGTCTTCTATACCTTGCTGAGAAAGAGCTTTTTGTAAAGCTGGCAAATAATCCTGCTGCACAAACTCAGCAAAAGGCTTATTTTCTACAGCAGGGGGTTTTTCTGGTTTGACCTTACCTCCGGCAGGCTTAGTTTCATTCTTTTTAGCTTCTTTTTGTTCTGCCATAAATGCTTCCTTACTTAGATTTCTGCATAAGCTCGTTCTACTAGACAACGAGCCAGGGTCTGAATTCCTGTATGTTCATAATAATTGGTACTCATATCTATAAATGCAGCCAAATAGTCTAATTTATCATCGCTAAATTCTACGAAACCTTGCAAGCCATTGGCCACATTCTCTGGTGTAATACCCCGATCACTAACAAAATCTCCCATCCAACTTGAAACAGAACCGAAAGCTTCCCCAATAAAACCTAACTTACTATCTTTATCATCCCCTGGAATAGCTTCTTCAATTCCCCGGAAGCCTTGATTTTCTTCTAAGTCTGAGCTAGAAAGTCCTTCTATCCAATTAGCCGCGGAACCTAGGAAATCTGGCCCTAAAGGAATTAAACCATCAAAACAAATTAAGGCTGCTAAACGCATTAAAGATTCTCCACTATAATCTCCTAGAGCGCCAACAAAATCACCAATACTATCTCCGGGAATGCCATTGATGGAACAAAAAGCCAATAGTTCTGCAACTACTTTGAGAGATAAATCAATAGTCTGGGCTTTTCCCGGTTTAGGAGTAAGATTAGTTAACAAACCTCCGATCAGAGGTATTTTACCTCCAACCATATTAGCTAAAGAAGCCGTACCTAAAGCACGACCTGCTCCACTAACGGTTTGATAAAGCCATAAGGCCCGTTGATATCCTTGAGCTTTGTCATTGAAAAGAATTACAGCCCGATCACCTATTTGCTGAATTAGGTCTTCGTCATCTTCTCCTGTCACAGTGCGGATGGTATTCTCAAATCCTACCAAGTTATCCCACTCTCCTGGAACAATGAAGTCTAAAGCACGTAAAGCTTTAATTGTAATATTGTCACTAGGCAGTTCATCTACTAATTCGAAGATTGTTTTACTCATTTAAGGCTCCTTAATTTAAGTTATTATTCATTAGTTATCACTAACTCTAGCTAAAACCGGAGATGTGAAATCTGAAATTTCCTCTTTATATCCTCTTGAAAGGAGAAGCTATTGACCTTGTTTCTTAGTCAAAAGTTAAAAGTGAATAGAGAAAGACACTTTTTTTCAATGTTGGGGCAGGATTTTTATTTGAGACTAGCTAAACCACTCAGATTAAATTTTTTTAGCCATGCTTCGCGATCGCTGGCTGTAAATGAGGAGTCTTTTGATTGAGCTTTGACCTGAAAACGGCTATCTACTAATACTGCAGTAGTTTTTGTCCCTTGCTCAACTGCTGGATATCCTTCAATTGTTTTGCTGCTATTTTGGAATTTTTTGGAGGCAGTGGAGGAAGCTGAGATGTCATTGATAGATATAACTGCTACTTCTTTACCATCTTTTTTCAGACTTGCTTGAGCAAAGCCTTTTTTCTCCTGAGCATAATTTAGTTTATATCCGCCACTTGATGATGGGAAATATTTATTAAGACTACCACCTGATACTTGTTTGGCCTGAGAGGGACGTTCTGTTTTACTTTGTTGTTGGGCCTGGTCAAAACGACTGGGTTGTCTACTTGCACCACAAGCAGATGTAACTAATAATAAGCAGACCAATATTGGGACTATGGTTTTGCCTAATCGACGACTAATTGTCATTTTTATCTCTCCTAATAAATTTGAGATTTCTCTCACAATTAATTCTCGCTTAAAATTGCACAATTTGTCTTTAGTTAATTTTTTCTGATGGCCTAGGCAACTATATATACTCAATTCAGCTATCGGTTCTCTGAGTACCTATAGGAATCCTAGATAGGTTGTGGCAGAATTCCATACTGAAAAAGTTTAGGATCGTCAAATATTTGACCATCTGCAAAAAACTTAAATAGCCACTTAACTATTTTAAAAGAATTACAAAGATGATAAAATGAGATAATAAAACTTTTGGTTGCTCACCAAATATCTTCTAGGGGGTTTTGCTCAGGGGCATTCGGAGCAAATGCATAAAATTTATCAACCATTTTTCTTCGGGTTTTTCTTGATTAATTAACTTCAATAATTCTCGAAACTCTTCAGAATTATGATAAGTTCCACCATCCCCAAATATTGCCAATTTTCTTCCCAGTCTTTGCTCTTTTAAAGATTTAACAAATTCCATAGTATGTTCAGTATTTTCACTTCTTTAATTCTTCCACAATAAATTCCTCAGTTTGGATAATCTAAGGTTCCATAATATAGTCATTTCAAATTATATTGGAAAACTTTTTCTGCTGAAACGCGAGTTATAGCAAGAAATACTTGTCTCAATCTAAATTAAAATTACTATAAGTTTGTCTTTCAAATTCATTTTTAATCGGAATCTCTCTTCTTTTATCTGTTATTCCCCAAGTTTTGACCGTCTGCAAAAAAATTAAATAGCTACTTAACTATTTTAAAAGAACTACAAAGATGATAAAATACAATCATGAATATTTGGTTTGTAAGCAAATATCTTCTACAGTTTTTTTTTTATAGGGCATTCGGAGCAAATTTCAGACAATTTATCAACCATTTTTCTTCGGGTTTTTCTTGATTAATTAACTTCAATAATTCTCGAAAATCTTGAGAGTTATGATGACTTGCACTGTCCCCAAATATTGCCAATTTTTTTCCCGGTCTTTGCTCTTTTAAATATTTAACAAATTTCATAGTATTTTCAGTATTTTTACTTCTTTAATTCTGGCACAATAAATTCCTTAGTTTGATAATAATAGGCTCCATAATAAGTTTGTATTTCTCTTTCATTTTTAAGAGAAATTTCTATTTGTTTATCTTTTCTTCCCCAAGTATAACTTAGAAAATAAACCCATAATAAATGACATTCGTCAACCATAAACACTGCATGCTTTTAAGCTTCCATTAATGAATTGCCATTTGACCAATAGTTCCTCCCTAACTTTTTTTTCTTTCACTAATTCATCATTTTTAGATAGATTTATATGACTGAGTTTTTCCCAAGTTATTCCCGCTTCTTTGAGTAAGTTATAATAACTTTGTAAAATATCAAAAACTACATCATATTGCTTCTTTAAATATTTTTGTAAATCTGATAATCTTAGGTAACTTTGTGCCCTGATCCACTGAATTATTTGCTATTTTTCGACAGCCTTTAAGTAACCTTGTGTTCCCTTATATTGAAGCTTTAAACTTTCTACACCATGAAACATTGCTTGATTTTTCTATTCACTAATAAAACTGCTGAGTTACATTTAATAATTCTTGAATTTCACGGTAGGATTTTCCCGACAAAATCATTTTGACGTGCCTTGGCTCTTTTTATTTCTTTTGACTATGCATGTTTGATTTATAAAATCGTCTAGTTCATCTAAAATATTCATTTTTTGTCTAGAGAAGTGGATATGTTATTATTATATCTGTTGCGACTTATGGGCGGATTGCTATAGCAATCCTCTAGGTGGTTGTGGCAAAATTCAACACTAAAAAAGCTTAGGAAAATCAAATATTTGACCATTTGCAAAAAACTTAAATAGCCACTTAACTATTTTAAAAGAACTGCAAAGATGATAAAATACAATATGAAATTTTGGTTGATCACCAAATATCTTCTACGGGGTTTTGCTATGGGGTATTCGGAGCAAATGAGCGTACAATTTATCAACCATTTTTATTCGGGTTTTTATTGATTAATTCACTTCAATAATTCTCGCAACTCTAGAGAGTTATGAGAAGTTGCACCTTGACATACTATGGCTATTTTCATTTATTTTGACTATGCATGTTTGATTTATAAAATTGTCTAGTTAATCTATAATATTCATTTTTTGTCTAGGCAATTGGATATGTTATTATTACTATATCTGTTGCGACCTATTTAGGATTGCTATACCAGTCAGCCCATAGGTTGGGAAAAATCAGAAAGTAAATAAAACTGTTTAAATTCTTAACTACTCTCTGTGCCCTTTTCCCTGTTTCTTAAAAAGCAGTATGATTTTTGCCACGAACACTTATAGGATTACTATATATTGTCATAGGGGAGGCAAAAAAATCAGAAACTTCCTTATTTATTACTTAAAATTAAACCTTTTTTTCTCCCTTTTTTATGCCAAATTTAAAAAGATAGTTATAGTATTTAACTCAAAACTCAGGCGGAGATTAAATCAAAAAATTATGGTTAGTAAAATATCTCAAGTTAATCAAAGAAGAGAAGTTATTAGAACTTTAGAATCTACTTATCCAATATCAACTGAAAAAGTAAATTTAGCAATTATAGGTACAGGTGCATGGGGTTCTGCCTTAGCAAAATTAGCAGGTTATAATCAACATGAAATATATTTATGGTCTCGGAAGTTAAATATAAGTTTAGAACAGGTACTAAAAGATATTGATATGATAGTTTCGGCAATTTCTATGAAAGGAGTTAATGAAACTGTTGATAAAATTAAAAAGATTGGTTTACCAACAAAGGTAATTATTGTTACTGCCACAAAAGGATTAGATCCAAAAACAACTCGTACTCCTTCTCAGATTTGGAAAACTAATTTTCCTAATAATCCTGTCGTAGTTTTATCCGGTCCTAATTTATCAAAAGAAATTGATGATAAATTACCCGCAGCAACAGTAGTTGCTAGTAAAGACATAGCAGCAGCAACGATAGTACAAAATATTTTTGCTTCTGGTATATTTCGGGTTTATAGTAGTTCAGATCCAATAGGCACCGAGTTAGGTGGAACTTTGAAAAATGTTATTGCTATTGCTAGTGGAGTTTGTGATGGTTTGGGACTTGGTACTAATGCTAAATCAGCTTTATTAACTCGTGCTTTGGCAGAAATTATTCGTATTGGTACTCATTTAGGAGGAAGAACTGAAACCTTTTTTGGGTTATCTGGTTTAGGAGATATGTTGGCAACTTGTAGTAGTTCTTTGAGTAGAAATTATCAGGTTGGTTATGGTTTGGCACAGGGAAAAAGTTTGGAGGCAATTTTAGAAGAATTGCCTGGTACTGCTGAAGGTGTTAATACTACTAATGTTTTGATTGATATTGCTAGCCGAGATAAAATTCCTCTACCTATTTCTAGTCAAGTTTTTTTATTGTTGAATGGTAAAATAACTCCGGAAGAAGCCGTGGAAGCTTTAATGGAAAGAGACTTAAAAGCAGAGTTTTAACTTTACTTTTGTTGAGTTTTACTAACTATTCTAAACACAAAGGCGCTAAAATACCTAAAGTGTTGTCGATTAATAATTAGTCTTTAGTTCTTATTTTTTGATTAAAAAAATATTTCTGATAGAAAGAGGAAAAATTTTTGACATTCTGATCCTCTGGTCTGAGAGAAATTTAGTTTTTTCCTGATACTCAAATTTTTTCAGGACTTATTTAAAACTTGAACATAGTGAAAATCAACCCTAATAGTAAAAATTAGTAACGCAGTGGCGGTAATAATATTTCTCAAAAACTTTTTTACCGAAAAATTGGGTTTAAAGCCTCTGCCATAAGCGGGCGACTTTTTAGTTGATTTTTTTTCACTGGTCTAGTCCTTGTTGCCTTTGAGTTCAGAATAAATATATTAGTCGCGGGTGGGCATACACCAGACAAAAAACGGACGGGTCATCAAGTGTAAGACTACTGCCAAAGTAGTGACAGCCTGTGAAACGTCAACCCGCATTGGAGCTACGGCTCGGTTTTTCCCCGTGCCTAATGACCGTGGAGCATGTCAATGGTATCTTGTGTAGGAAACTTACCTCCGACTCGGACCCTTGAGAGTAAGTATATAGGAATATGGCACAATGTTCCTACAACAGAAAAATAATTAACATTAACTTATTCCAAATTAACAAGAAGGTTATTCCCTTCCTGTTAATTATAGTTATTTTAATTTAGGTTGAGAGAATTATTTCTTGCTATAACAGAGTTTCGGCCGAAAATGTTTTCCATTCTTATTTAAAATTACTATACTTAATCATTGAAGTGCTAAAAGAATATAGCATTAATTTATGAGAATTGATATAAGGTAGGAAAAATTTGTGGTGCTTGAGGCGAGACTTGGGCAATAGTTTTGAGGTTATGCTCGGGATCCAGTCGTTGTTTCCAACGGCTCCCAATCATGGAAAATTTTACAGATAATTTGAACATGAAGCTAAACCTCAATCCTATGCCTTGCTCCGCCAGTCTGACTACAATTTTGCATGTGAAATTTTCTCCAGCCTCCAGGCATAAAGATTTCTAGGGAGTCTTAGCCCCTATGTGGGTTTAACCTATAGGCTGCTCTAACATCAGGTGCTATACCTACCCCTTTAAATTAGGTGGTTTAGGCTTCTCTCTACTAGGGTGTCAAGGCGAATAATGTTGTATTAGGGTTTTGACAAAAACAATACATAGCTTAGATTTTGCCATTTTCCTATTACCCTATTTTAAGCTTGATGCGCCACTAGGTTCGTTTTTTTGTTTTAGAATACCCAAGGAGCAACTAATATATTTATGGCTCCGTTGCAAAATTAGAACTTTCATGTATAATTGGTTAGAAAATATAAAATAAATGTGACCAAAAAATTAAGATATCAAGTCTTTCCTTCTAAGGGCATGAAAAAAATATTCGACTCATTATTTTAACTCTCTGGCTTCAGTCGGAGGAACTAATGACTAATAATTGATAATTGATAACTGAAATGACACCTCCAGAGGATTCAAACAATAATAATTTAACATCCATAAGTTTAAAAGAACCAGAGATTAAACCCGATAAAGTAGAGGATATTGCTTCCCAAGGCTTAGGCGATCGCCAAAATTCACAAGAAGATGACCAAGACATAGTTCCTGATGAAGTTGAGATGTCTATATTTGAGCATCTCGAAGAGCTGCGGGTGCGGATATTTCATTCTTTAATAGCAGCAGTATTAGGTATCATAAGTTGCTTTATTGTTGTTAAGCCCATCGTCAAATTTCTAGAAGTTCCTGCTCAGGGAGTTAAATTTCTGCAACTCGCTCCTGGAGAATACTTTTTTGTCACTATCAAGGTAGCTGCATATAGCGGTCTTCTCTTAACAAGTCCCTTTATGCTTTATCAAATAGTTAAATTTGTTCTACCTGGTTTAACTATTAGAGAAAGAAAATTTCTAAGGCCAATTTTCTTAGGTTCTACAGTCTTATTTGGATTAGGATTAGTATTTGCTTATCTTGCAATTGTACCAGCAGCTTTGAAATTTTTTATTGGTTATGGTTCAGAAGTAGTAGAGCAAGCGTGGTCAATTGAAAAATACTTTGAATTTGTCTTGTTATTAATGTTCAGTACAGCATTAGCATTTCAAGTTCCGATTTTACAATTATTGTTAGGTATTGTGGGAATAGTTACTTCTCAACAAATGCTATCCAGTTGGAAATATGTATTGTTAGGAGCTGTAGTCTTAGGAGCTGTTTTAACTCCTTCAACTGACCCTTTGACTCAAAGTTTATTAGGTGGAGCGGTAGTTGCTCTTTACTTTGCAGGTAGTTTTGTTGTTAAGTTAATCGGCAAATAAAAAATACTGCCTTTACGAGAAGTATCAGTATTGACATTCTCCCCAGTTTTTAGGCACTGGGAATAAACCAAGTCGCAGCCCCTCGGTGGGTTTACGTTTCACAGGCTGCTGCTATTTTGCCAGTAGTTTGATGCTGGCCAACCTGTCCATTTTTTATCTCGGTATGCTCACCCGCGACCAATTATGTTTCTTGCTGCATTTTCCAAAGCAACACTGACAATTAAAGACATTCCCACTCATGAATTGATAAATCTAATTTTCCACAAATGACCTTTGAACTAAAACTATAATAACATAAGCCTTGGAAAAAAATAAACTAAAACCTCGCCCTTCCAGGGCGAGGTTTTAAACCCAGTTTCCCAGTAAATTGTTGCAGCATATAGTTTATTGCCGGATTTGGCTAAGTAATCTTCTAGGGGTAAAGAAGTAATTGTTACCTTACATTACGTTTAACAGTGAATAAGTCTGGATTCCTGCTTTTTAGTCAATCCTACTCTCCTTATGACCTGTGACTGAGTTATGCTTTATATTATACTGTCCATTCTGATGCTCTCTCACCTAAATCTAAAGGAATACTAACTGTCTTACCTAACCTTGGCCTTTCCTTTGTATTGTCAATATAATTTCTGACAGTTTCTACACCACCAAGACCTTTGATATAGTTAGCTATGTCATCTAAGTGGGCTAAATATTCTGGTTCTGTAATGGGAAAGGATGCCTGTTCCAAATACTTCCACATCACCTGGACAAATATTTTACCCTTTGTCCGTCGTAGTTGAATATCATAAGACTTACCCCACTTTGCCAATAATAATTGGCGTAATTCTTCGCCCGTCATATTCACACCTAAGATTTTCTATCGAGTTTAGTTTATATCACAATCAAACTGTGATATAATAGCATCTCACCTTTTTTACTTAACTAAATAATCCAAAATCCCTACAGAATATTTATATTTCTTAATAATTAAGAGTAGAAGTTAAAACAATGTAATAATAATCAGGAAACGGCCTCAAGGCAGAATTATTCTATTTAATAGAAGATTGTGAACTTGTCCGTAGTCGCAGGCTAACAGCAATTATCTAAATGTTGGCAGAAGACCCGCACTCTCCCGTAGGAGAGCGTCGGGATGATGTCAAATTTTTGTCTGCACATAATTCAAAAATAGAAACGTAAATTAACAAAAAATATCTAACGTATTCATGGTTCAAGCAGAAGGAACACCAGATGTACCCGATATGGGGCGTCGCCAATTTATGAATCTTCTCACCTTTGGGACTGTAACAGGGGTAGCTCTGGGAGCACTTTACCCAGTCGTTAACTATTTTATCCCTCCATCTAGTGGTGGAGCTGGTGGTGGAGTAACAGCTAAAGATGCCCTTGGTAACGATATTATAGTTAGTGACTTTTTAGCCAGTCACAACCCTGGAGAACGAACTTTAGCTCAAGGACTTAAAGGAGACCCTACTTATGTAGTGATCGAAGGAGACCAAACCTTAGCTGAGTATGGGTTAAATGCAGTCTGTACTCATCTCGGGTGTGTTGTACCTTGGAATGGTAGTGAGAATAAATTTATTTGTCCCTGTCATGGGTCTCAGTACAATAACACAGGAAAAGTTGTGAGGGGGCCAGCACCTTTATCTCTAGCATTAGTTCATGCAAATGTTAGTGATGATAAACTGGTCTTTACTCAATGGGAAGAGACAGATTTTCGCACCGGGGGAAAGCCTTGGTGGGTTTAAGCAAGTAGATAAGACTGTTTCCATGTTCTAATACTTGTTCTAGCTGCGGTCATTTAATGGATATGCCATTAATTCTTTTAACCTTTAATTGCCCAGAATATGGTGAGTGTATAAACCACGTATGAGATGCAAGTATAAATTTAAGAGATGCAGTTGGGCAAGATCTATGAATAGATTTAAAGGTCTTGCTGCCCACTTTTAAAGTAGGAGCAGCAAGTAAATGTTCAAATGTTACTCATTGTGACATTTTATCTCGGTTTTTTGAATTAGCTGCTACTTATCATACCTTTGAGGGTAAATAGTGGTATAACGTAAATTCTGTAGAAGTTTTTGATTTTTTGAGAGAAGACATAATAAATCATGTCAAAAATAAATTTATCAGCCATGTGGGGGAGTTTTGTTAAGCAGATCGCCAAAACTATATTAGTCGCGATCATATCCATATCCCTATTTCTGACAAGTTCCCCAGCAGCAAACGCCTATCCATTCTGGGCACAAGAAACTGCCCCAGCAACTCCCAGAGAAGCTACAGGAAGAATTGTCTGTGCTAACTGTCACCTTGGCGCTAAACTTACTGAAGTAGAAGTACCTCAGTCTGTACTACCAGATACAGTATTTAAAGCTGTTGTTAAAATTCCTTATGATACTGATGTTCAACAAGTTTTAGGTGACGGTAGCAAAGGTGGCTTAAATGTAGGTGCTGTATTGATGTTGCCTGAAGGCTTCAAACTTGCGCCAGAAGATAGAATACCTGAGGAGTGGCAAGAAGAACTTGCGGATCTCTACTTCATGCCTTACTCTGAAGAGCAAGAAAATATTCTTTTATTCGGACCAATGCCAGGGGATGAATACCAAGAGGTTGTATTCCCCGTCTTATCTCCAGATCCGACAACAGATAAATCTATCCACTTTGGTAAATATGCCGTTCATGTTGGAGGCAACCGAGGTCGTGGTCAGGTTTACCCTGCTGGTAATAAGAGCAATAATACTCTTTATAATGCAGCTGCCAGTGGTAAGATTACTGATATTACTTTTGAAGAGTATGTGGGTAATCAAATCACCATTGAAACCGCTGATGGCGAGACTGTTGTAGATACAGTTCCTCCCGGTCCTGAACTTCTGGTTGGTTTAGGGGATACTGTTGAAGCAGGTCAAGTCATTACCAATAACCCCAATGTAGGTGGTTTTGGTCAGGCAGATACAGAAATTGTACTGCAAGATGCAAATCGAGTTAAATGGTTGATGGCGTTTTTTGCCTTGGTTATGCTAGCTCAAATTATGTTGGTTCTTAAGAAGAAACAAGTGGAGAAAGTTCAAGCTGCGGAAATGAATTTCTAGGTTGTCTGAGTTTTTTTCTTAAAATTAATTTATGGGGAGCAAGGTATTAGAAGTGGAGGTTCAACTTCATTTCTGAAACTATGCTCCTTGTGATACGAAATCAGGTTATCGTCCATCACGTTTTTTTAAATTCCTCTCTAACCCTTCTACCTAGAGACCTCAGTATAAGTGTCTTACTTTTACAGGACTTAGGCAGGTACTGAGGGGAGTTGTCGCTTTGGCGGAGGCAAGGGGTAACTATATCGTCAGTTTCATGCAACAAAGCCGGTAGTCGGATATATTTGTCTGTTGTTCTCCTCTGCCATGGAAGTCCTCAAAATACTAACTTGTTAAGCTTGAGAGACTGAAAAATAAGTACTTTTTAAAGGTCTTTAAAAAGCCATAAATATTTTTATGCGTAATGCCTTGATATTTAATCATTAAGCCATAACTAATGAAACTTTATATTAGCTATATTTGATCCAATAGTTGTTAGTAATTAGTAGGTTAGATTCTATTCCTCGCTCTCAAAAATTAGATTCATAGATCAACATTAAGTTTGTCATATAAATTAGTTAAAGTAATCTCAAAATCAATAAATTTTAGAGATTACTTACTATCTTCTCTTTGATTTTCAGATAATAATCATTGTCTGCATTTTGTTTTAGTTAATTGTTCAACAAGTATCGTATATTGATAGATCAAAATATGTTCTTTCAAAGTTGGAATTGTGGGATAGGGAAAAAAAAATTTACCTCTATCAAAACCCTCAGTAGATGTCAAGAAAACTTCGGCAATAATTATAGGATTAGTTAGAGTATCTCGCCTTCCTTCCTGAAATTGTAATTCACCCTTAATTACCATTACATCAGGATAGGTGTAGATTTTTTCCTAACTACTGGCACTAATAAAAACCCTATGTAGTATACTTCTAATTGCCAGATGATGATACAATCACCAACATTCGTCTACAAAAAATAAATCAAATAAGTGTCAATTGAGAAAAAAAATATAACAGTCGGTTCTCTAGAGTGGTTTTATCGGGAAGCTCAACCCGATGGTGAGACAGATAAACTACCAATATTACTATTACATGGACTGCCTTCTCAAAGCCATAGTTGGACTATAATTATGCCGGAATTAGCTCAAGCAGGTTATCGGGCGATCGCTCCTGACTGGATAGGTTGTGGTTTTTCTCCTAAACTTGATAAAAGAGATTTTCCCTACACGCCAGAAGCCTTTATTAATGCTTTAGCAGAATTAATTAAGAGTCTAGAACTTGAGAGTTTTTATCTAGTTGTGCAAGGATTTTTAGGCTCAGTAGGTTTACAATATGCGTTACGAAATCCAGAAAAAATTGAGCGTTTAACTATTTTAAATACTCCTATTTCTACTACTGCAAAATTACCTTGGCAAATTCAACAATTAGGGATACCTTTTGTTGGAGATATGTTGACCCAAGATCCTCTATTTGTGGATAGAACTTTAGAAAAAGGTAGTCGTTTAACAGTTGCCGATGAAGATTTAGATGTTTATCGTAGTCCTTATCTAAGAAGTTCTGCTGCTGGTAGAGCCATATTAGCAATTGTGCGAAATTTAGATTTAAAAAAATCAATGGCAGAAATTGAATCTGGCTTTAGAGGATGGCAGCAACCAACCTTAATTATTTGGGGAATAAAAGACCCTTGGTTAGATATAACTCAAGGGGAAAATTTGGCTAATATTTGTCAGAATGGAAAGTTAGTTAAATTGGTAGAAGCAGCACATTATCCTCAGGAACATTGGTCAGGAAATATTATAGATGAACTCCTATTATTTTTGAGGAAAACAAAGATTTAGAAATTAGAAATAATTGATATCAATTTCTTTTACCTTTATAATTATTAATAGCCTAAAGGCGGGTTTTAAACATAAAATTATTCCCGCCTAACTTTTGCCAATTCACTTAAATAATTTTATAAATCATACCAAATATTAATCTCTATTCACTATTCCCTAAACTAGTAAAACTTTATACATTATTATAGTCGTTTTAATTAAAATTAAAACAAAAATTGAGGATAATAAAATCAAGTAAACTAGAAACTATTTTGAGCTATAATGTATTCACCTATCAATACATCTCGATTTGGAAATTATTCGTAATTATTGTGCCGAATACTGTCTCATTATTATTTCAAATAACTATAACTCTAAAACTGCTACAATATCAGGCCACAAATCTAATTTTTAGCTTTGATTTTTATTTTTAACTTCAGCGATAAAAGCTACCAGTCAGCCAATAATTTTTCTAACTTTTTTTGTACCTCCACCTGATTAATATAGGCATCTGTTTCCTTTAAGATTCCCTCTAAGTTGGCTTGCCGAGCATCATCCATTGCTAGTAATGGGTCCTTGAGAGGTAGTTGTAGACGAAGATAGCGTTTTTCTCTGTCAGTATCCGTCCCACCTATAATTTGTTCGGCAACATATCGATGTATATCAGGGGGAGCATCCATAAATACATCTGCAATACGCAAACCCCATTGGACAAGTCCCCAACCTCGTACTTTTTTCCAGGGAATTGGAGATGCGGGATCTCCAGTACCAATAGATATTACTTTAATTGGCTTAATAAAGTCTCCTGTAAATTGACCAGAATGCTGACGTAATAGCTTGATAGCCTCTGCTACAGCACAGGCAACAGGATTGTTAGCACAAACCCCTCCATCAATCAATGAGTATTCCTCTCCATTCGATGGGGTGATCCGGTGGGCCGGAAAATAAGTTGGGGCTGAGGCAGAAGAGAGGCAAATTTCCCAGAGTGGAACATTGGCATACCAGAGATCATGACGCCAGCTCTTAAATATCACAGGATTACGTCTAATGGTGTCATAGCTAGGAATAAGAATTTTTAAAGAATCCATCAATTTATCAGGATCGGGTGTAATGTCAGAAAATTTCTTCTCTCCATATTCCCCTTGAAGTACGGCCATCAGGCCTTCGTTGGAAAACTTGGGAGCAGAAGGACCATATTTTAAAATTATTGGTAGTCGTTTGAATGAGAAGATAGATTGATAGGGAAATATGTCCAAACCTTTATTCATGTATAGATTTAGCAATTCTTCAGGGCTTTTCCCTAGTCCAATTCCTATAGCCAATATGGATCCTGTTGAAGTACCAGCTATTAGATCAAAATGGTTTTTTAAAGGGCTACCTAATCGCTCCTCAACTTTTTGAAGAATACGGGCAGGCATAATACCTCTAATGCCACCACCATCTAAGCATAAAATACGAAAAGCCATAATTTATTCCCTCGAGGGTTTAATTTTGTGATACTAAAAAGGTAAACTAAACAGTAATCCTAACATTCACTTTATATTAAAGTTTGCCAATGAAATCTAATTAATAAGACTTACGCAAAAGATAGAATAATATAATATTATAGTATAGTGGTTAACAATAATTTAATTATATAGATTGGTTATGGGTAATTCCTAATTAATTTATAAAAATACGATAATTATATCATATCTTATCTTAATCTAAATGAAAACTGCATTAATTACAGGGGCTTCTTCTGGAATTGGTGAAACTTTTGCTAAAGAATTAGCAGGGAGAAACATCAATATAATATTAGTAGCTCGTTCGGAAGATAAATTACATAAATTAGCAAATAAACTCCATAACCAATATCAAATTCAGACCGATGTAATAGTTCAAGATTTAACAGCAGCAGGAGCAACAAAGTCTGTCTTTGAAGTAGTTTTAGAGAAAGGATTAACTATAGATTTATTAGTTAATAATGCTGGTTTTGGTGACTATGGAAATTTTACTCAAAGACCTCTTGAAAAGCAGGTAAATATGATTCAATTAAATATTACTGCTTTGGTCGAATTAACACATTTATTTTTACCTGGAATGCAACAACGCCAGTCCGGTGGGATTATTAATGTTGCTTCAATTGGAGGATTTCAACCTCTACCTTATATGTCTGTTTATGGTGCAACAAAGGCATTTGTTTTGAGCTTTAGTGAGGCTTTGTGGGCAGAAAATCGAGATTTAGGGGTAAAGATATTTGCCCTTTGTCCCGGACCTACAGAATCAGATTTTTTCCAGAGAGCAGAATTTCCGGAGTCTGCTGGGGAAGGCTTACAGACAAAATTGACCTCTGCAGAAGAGGTGGTACAAGATGCTCTTGAAGCATTAGAAAAAAATCAATCTAATGTTGTTACGGGAGGATTTTTAAGTCAGGTAATTGTTAATACTCCTCGTTTTTTTCCACGAGAGACTTTAGCTACTCTAGTAGAAAAACAGTTTCAAAGTTTTAAGGAAAATAAGTAAGTAAATATACTTTCTATTGCCAAAATAGTCATTTCCATCTTAAATCTAAGAATAGAATACTAAAATTAGCTTTGGCAAATAAAAAGGGATTATGTTAAACAGACGATCGATGGTACCATGGGTAATAGGGCTATTAGTAGTATTTTTGGTGAGTTGTGGTTCTCCGACTCCGCCGCCGACTTACTCAGATGCTCAATTACAGAAAATAGAACTGTCTGCTGTTGGAATACAGACTTTGCGCGATCGCATGGATGAACTAGAAAGTCTAATTCAACAAGATGAATGGGTAAATATCCGTACATTTATCCATGGGCCTTTGGGAGATTTGCGGAGTAAAACTAATTATCTGACCCAAAGTCTACTGTTACCCAAAGACAAAACACCTGTACTGAATGCAGCAAAAAAGATATTTGATGACCTAGAGGATATCGATACAGCAGCAGCAGAAGGGAATAAAAAACAAGCTCTGAGTGAGTACAAAAAAGCAGTAGTTGATTTTGACACTTTCTTAGGTTTAGTGCCAAAAAATAGTTAAAGACCTTTGAATAGTTATAACTTTGAGCATTTCTGTGCCACACACACTTTTACGGTGGTTCTGGGCTTAGTCTTGATATTGCTATAGCATTTACAGGACTTACCCACCCATATCAAGTCATGCACCATATGTAGGAATGGGTAGTGGTGCTCCCATCTCGAGTCGAAGAGATGGGGGCATAAAAATTTTCCAACATGGGGAGAATTGACTTAGTTGAAAATATATTTCATAAAGCGATACAATAAATTCATCATATCAAATAATAATTAGTTTTGAACAACAAGGTATATTCTCCAGAAGCCGAAATGGTTGAGGATATTTTGACTATATTGCATCTTGGTTAATAAATACGATGATTTTGGGTAAGTCCTGTACGATGTGTTCAGCTTAGGCTAGATGACTTTACTTAATAAGATTATATGATTTTATGCTTGAGTATAATTTGTAGTCATACTTTAAGAAATTAATATTACTTGAGCTTCCGGTACGGAATGCTTAAAGCTATAGTAAATTGGTATTTTAAATTATTCAAAATGAGTCATATAGTAATTATTGGATGTGGAATAGTTGGAGCAACGATCGCTTATCAACTCAGCAAAATAGAAGGTTTAAAAATTACAGTCTTAGATAAACAAATGCCTGCTCAAGCATCTACGGGTGCTGCTTTGGGTGTTTTGATTGGAATTATTAGTCAAAAAACTAAAGGCAGACCTTGGAAAATGAGGCACATGAGTATCCAAAGTTATCACAGTTTAATTCCTGAGTTAGAGGCCAAAATCAATCGCCCTATTTCTCATAACCGTCAAGGTATTTTACAGTTGTGTTTGCCTGGGGATGATCTGGATAAGTGGCAAAGATTAATTGATATTCGAGAAGCAGATGGTTTATCATTAGAAATGTGGGATGTGGAACGACTAGGCGATCGCTGCCCCCAGCTCCAAACATCAGAGACGACAGGAGCTATTTATTCTCCCCAAGATTTACAAGTTAACCCTGTTGAGCTAACTTTAGCTTTAGTCGAAGCTGCTCAACAAAATGGGGTCAAGTTTCATTTTGGAGTTACAGTTGCAGAATATAAAACTATTTCTCTGCCAAAAAATGAATATCGTTGTCGCCAAGTATATATAAAAAGCTTGGATGAGAGGCAAAAAGCTCCTGCTTTACCAGATGTAGACTGGTTGGTTGTTGCTGCGGGGTTGGGTTCATTGTCATGTTTGCAAGGAATAAAAGGGGGTAAGTTACCCTTTCTGCAACTCAAGCGCAAATCTAATCTTGATAATAAGTTTACCATAGTACCTGTATTAGGTCAAGCTCTACATCTGCAAGTGTCAACACTTTTGGGAAACCCAGATTTTCAACCAGTGATAACTGGGGATGATGTGCATATTATACCAATGGCAGAAAATGAATATTGGGTGGGAGCAACGGTTGAATTTCCCAATGATATTGGTGAGGTGGTAGCTGACTCTAGTTTATTGGATCAGGTGATGGCCAGAGCAATTAGTTTTTGTCCGGGTTTAGCAGATGCAACTATTCTCAGGAAATGGTCTGGTTTGCGACCTCGTCCAGAAGGTCAAGCTGCTCCTGCGGTTGGTTATTTGGAAAGTTGGCAAAATATTTTGTTGGCAACGGGTCATTATCGGAATGGGGTGTTGTTAGCTCCGGCGACTGCACAAGCAGTTGAGAAAATGATTTTGACATCCTCTCCGGATATTGGGCGCTGATATTTCTACTAATCCCTGGATCTTTAGTGGGTTGACTTGGATAGATTTAGGGATTCTCATCAGAGGTAAAATTTTGGGGTAGTGGTGCTCGCGTCTCGGGTAAAAGAGATGGGGCGTGACAATTTTTCGGCATGGGGAGCGAGAGAAAAATTCAAGATATAGTTATTTTAAATAATAATAATAATACACTATCTGGCACAATAATTTTGTTTCAATTTTAATTAAAACGACTATAAATACGAAAAATACTCCCCCTGAGCCTCACCTCCCCATCGCCCTATTTGACTCAAAAACGATTATGGGAGCAGGACTACCAAAATTTGATAGTGGTAAAATCGCTGTTCAAAAACATCAAGCCAGGAATTTATTCCGCTGCAACGCACTTGTTAGGATTCACACCCGGCCTGAAAAAAGTGCAACGCAGCCTATGACTTCGACGGAGATATCTTTAAATCTCTGATTAAGGGCACTCTTTAAGTCCTCAAGGTTGTCGTGTTGGTTTGAAAATATCCCTTTCTTGTTGTAGCTAGCCATCAAACGCTTGGCCAACCAATTTATCGAAACACCACCCTGTAAAATTGTTGAACCAAAAAGAACTGCATTAGGATTCATCAAAGCTTTGAGATAATCGAGAGCAACTGACTTCGTCTTAAGATTGCCTGGCACGCAATGGAGCACGTAATTGATTCCTACAGAATCAAACTTTTCCACATTCAAGTTAATGGGATCTAAAATATTCCGACAATACGTTTTCGGGTTATATCGCGCAATACGGCGGGAGGTAAACTCCAGCGTATTGCTATTTAGGTCCATCAATGCAACACGTGGTGTTTGGGAGGGAAACTTACACCGATCAAGGAAGTAGCCTGTTCCTACTCCCACATCTAGATGATTCGCTGTAACCATTTGGTTGTAGTGTTTCAAAAGCCTTTTAGTCGGGCATTTCCAAGCAAGTCGGTTTGAAATGGCTAACACTGTTAGGTCGTAAAGAGCTAGTGTCTGCTTGGTGTAAATGGCTTGGCTAGCTTCTAATTGTTCATTTGTAATGTTCATAGCTACTTTATCTATTTTTTACTGCTACTTTATACCTTACTATATTTACTTTTGTAGAGAAACTTTCTTTTATTTAGGACTTACGCACCAAGCACTATATCTAGTAGGAGTTAACGACCTTTAACCCCTACAGATGGTGTATATTTTCAATTCTAGCGGGTAAGTCCTGTTAATAGTTAGGTGATCAGCATCAATGGAAAATCATAGCCAAAATCACCAACTCCAAAAAATGATTATCCGCTCTGGGACATTGCATGTAACGTCCCTATTTTTTTCCACCCAAGGTTCCTACTTTTTTTGTGCTCTACTCAAGTTAAAATTGCTGTAAAATAGATAAAACCTGCTCGTGAATTATTTTATTACTAACAACTACACCCCGGTTATCAAGCATCTTTGCGCCATCAGCAAAATTTAAGGGTTTGCCACGAATATCAGAAACACGTCCTCCTGCTTCCTCCACAACGATCGCTCCGGCAGCATGATCCCAAATATTTTCTCGGTAGTTTGGAGACTTCGGTGAGGGTAAGCGCAAATATAAAGCAGCTTGTCCAGATGCTACAATACCGTATTTTGCCTGGGAGTCTACTCTAACTGATGCTGCTATAATACCTACTGCCTTTGCTACAGCATTCTGACGGTCTTGGTCGCCGTGAGAACTTTCTACACTCTCGACAAACCGCAGATGAGCAGTATCACCGGCCTGCACAACTTGGATAGGAGTCAGTTCCCCCCCTGCTATTGGCATCATTGCTGCACCTTCACCCCGTACTGCTACATATAACATTCCTGGTTGATTATTTTCTACTGGCATTGCAGGACAAGCTAATACCCCGACCTTAACTTCTCCTGCTTCGACTAATGCTAACGCTACTGCATATTGGTCTTGACGTAAGAACCCTTTTGTGCCATCAATAGGGTCTAATGTCCAATAACGGGGTCCAACTTTACCGTTACCTTGGTTAATCCACCGTACTACTTGTTCGGTCGTAGCATCTGTGATTTGTTCTTTTACATAATTTGTCACTTTTGTCAAATTTTCTGCCATTTCTGGAGTTTGTAACTCAGTAGCATCTTCTTCTCCCACCACTGGATCATCGGGAAAAGCTTCAGCTAAAGCTTTACAAATTAATGCCTGAGCGCCATAGTCAGCAACAGTTACAGGACTTTTGTCCCCTTTTTCCATCGCCGGGGGGATATTGACACGCACCTGTTCGCAGAGTTTAGCTGCTGTTAGGGCTGATTCTATTGCTATTTGTTTTTCGCGATCGTAAGCCATGAGTAGTTTAGATTTGGGTACTCCTCATAGCATATATTATATTTGGCAAGTTAAGAAATATATGGTATTTTTTGGGGAAATTTGACTAAAGTCGCGATCGCCTCAATTAAGTCAAAAGTCAAAAGTCAAAAGTCAAAAGTTAGAACGGAAGTTAAAACTCTAAACTCAAAAGTCAGAGTTGTAAAGTCCTCTAGTTGAATTGGGGTTAATTTTGTCATAGTATAATTAATCATCCGTAAATTGATAATTATCTGAGTATTGTAATTATGACTCAATCAAATAATGGTGGAAAAGTTGAACAGATTGTCAATACAGTAATGGGGGTAAAAACTGAAGACCCAAATGAGTCTCTAGACATAAAAATAGTTCCTACAAAAGAGCTAGATTTGAAGACACTTTTAATTTATAAATTAGGAACTATTCTGCAAATAGGAATAATTATTCTCACTTTCTGGGGAATGGAAAAATCAGTAATTTGAGTTGATAACCACTCCTCTTTTCCCAGTTGGTTAAGCACTGTATTTGCCGGACTATTTTTCACATTATTGAGTATTCGTTCGCGAATTTTTTCGACCTTAGACAATACCCGCACTAGGAAAACTTATGATAGTATTGTCAGACCAAAATGGGCACCTCCACCATTAGCTTTTCCTATAGTTTGGATGACAATTGCCATTTTACGAGTAATTTCTTCTCTATTAATTTGGCAGCAAATGAACCAACAATTTTTAGTGCTTCCTTTCATAGCTTTTGCAGTACATCTCGCTTTAGGAGATACTTGGAATACTATCTTTACTGTACAAAGACGGTTAGGTGCTGCAGTTCCTGTAGTTATTTTCGGTCCTTGGTTATCTGCATTAATAGTTACTACCCACATTCCGCACAACATAATTGTATTACAAGAGGTTACAAGAGAATATCTATTTAATTTACGTATAATTACTTATGGTCTTTAGTCACTTCAAGTGAGATCATAAAACTGATA
>JAKQYE010000520.1 GCA_023356605.1 Trichodesmium sp. MAG_R02
ATTCATGCCACTAATTTTTTCTGTTCTATAGAATTAATTTGTTTAATTTGTTGACTCAAAATAGTAATGATAATTTATGTATCTTTCTGTACTACATGCGGGAAGTGCGGAATGTGGGTTCAATAATTCTAAACCTTCCGAAGTGAGATTAGATATACTCTTAAATCCAGAATTAATCAATAAATAAATCGACTGAGAACATTGAAATATCCAATTGTTTTGTCGGTCTATTAGTAGGACAGCCCAATTAATTTTTTACAGTAGATTTAGTCCGGTTTAAAGTTTGACGAAGTTGACGCTGGCCTAAAGTAATTACCAACAAACATAAACCTATAATTAACCCCAGAGCTTCAATTTATTAGAGGGGATTTAAGAAAGACACTATCAGTCAAAAATAGAGGGTCTTTAAGAAACCTAAAACTCCTCTCAACTGATTGTTTTCCTTTGTATTTAGACAACATTTCTAAATCTTCTTAATTCCATCTTATCCAGAACATTTGTTGCTAATATAAATCGACATGCTCGTTTTTTTCTAATTCTATTTTAACTCTATTAAACCTACTTTAACTTAGACTGTATAAGGAAAATTTGTATTAAATTTTGACTCTACGAATAGAACATTAATTTATTGAATTTGTGACATAAAAACTTTTTTAAAAGCTTTATAGTTGCTGTTTCTGCATCCGCTTGAGAAGCAAAATTTTCAGATTTTAAAGAGCGTAGTTTTTTGTCAACTTCGACCCGTTATTTCTGGATTTTTTTCTCTAGGCTTTTCAAATCTGATTCTCGGCGCTGTTGATTTTCAACTACTAGCCATCTCTGTTCAATTCCCGCATTACGTTTTTGATATTTCTTGATAGCTATACTCCTTCATCTGACTTTTATTCAAATCCTCCCCATCTATTTCTTGGACTAGCTTATGAGCTTATTTTATGCGCACAGGAACTCGGCTTAACCATCTAATATTTGTATTTTACTGTAGATTTTCTTGGGTGTTATATTGCACTATCTGCCACCATTAAACTGTCAAATTTTAACTGATTTTTAAAGTCTTTCATGGCTTGTACAAATTGTTTTTGGTCAGATTCGTTTCCTGATCCAAAAACGAGGTATAATCTAGGTGAACTGTACTTGTTTCTAGTTGATAAATTTTCACTGCTTCTAACACCATAGACATGAAAATCTCATTTAATCCTTTGCGATAAAGTTCGTCTAATACCCGACCCAATTTATCATCATTAAAATACTCTGTTTTCACATCTTTTCCGATAAAGTGTTCTATTACTTTTCCCTCAAAAAATTTGCTAAACAGATATAGTGGAGATGATACTAATCCTAACCCATTGAAAACCATTCCTTTCACCACTTGACCACTTGTTATTTTTTCTGGTAGCTTTGCTCCTAATAATTAATTAATTCTCTGCTTCTTAACCAATCTCATCAATAATTCCTGCTACCAAACCTAGGTAATCTATATTACTAACTTCTATTGATATTTTCTCATTTTTTTATCTTTAATTCACCTCTATAATTACACTTTAAGGTTTATTTTTCAGATGTCTAAATACTTACTCAACTTTCCCACTCGTTTTGTACTATATTTTGTCGTGCGGAATGTAGGGTATAAGTATATGAATTATTCACACTTAATACTGGATTGGACTTTGGACAAAAAGAAAAATTGGTTAGCGTAATATTTACACTAACCAGTCGGTAATTGTATTAGAAATCAAATCTGGAATTATCTTCTTTTCTCATATTATTTATCATCCTGA
>JAKQYE010000521.1 GCA_023356605.1 Trichodesmium sp. MAG_R02
ACAAATGATTCATTTCTCGGAAAATGCCCCTATGTGAAAGGGTTTATCATTGTCAAAATTGTGGGCAAGTTATGGACAGGGACTTGAATGGGTCAATCAATCTCGAAAATTGGACAAAAAACGCCGATAGCTTATGGGTGAACGCCTGTGGACTTGAAGGTGCCGTCTCCCTTGGTTGAAGCAGGAATTGAACAGCAAGCCTGTCTAGGTTTGTACAGGTTTCATGAAGCAGAATTTTAATGATTGTGGGCGACTTTCTAGAAGACTATAAAGTGATATTGCTCTTTCTAGACGACATTCCCCATATCTTTATATCTTCATATATCTTTATGTATATTTACATTTTCAAAGAGACTTATAGGAGAAACCTTCATTATAGAACTCAATATTAGTAGATGTTATCAATAACTAATTTTTTATGAGAAAATTAGTTATATAGTTATTTTAAATAAGTATGAGACATTATTTGGCACAATAATTACGAACAATTTCCAAATCGAGATGTATTTATAGGTGAATACATTATAGCTCTTTTTAATGCACTAAAATCATGTTCTATGTCATTTAAATCAGGAGAGTATTTTGGCAAAAATAGTAATTGGTGACTCCCTGCTTCTACTAATTCTCTAATAACGTTTTTTCGTAATTAATGGTGAATTATCCATGCAGCAGTACACTGGAAATTTTTAATGATGGTAATAAATGTTGATCATACCATTGTTCAAATCCTACGGCATTTAGGCTTCCTCTAAATATAATTGGCGCTATAAAATCTTTTTCCTTTTCTCTTCTCCCGGCTACTAAATTTTTTCTTTTACCTCGTTTTCCCTCTTGCTCACCATAAACTTTTTTCCCTTTTTTTTGATCATGCATAAATACAGTCTTGATTATCTTCAAATCCTGGTTCATCTATAAATACAAGGCTTTTACTTCCAATCTGGATTTTGTTTTACATCTTTTTCTAATTCTTTCCAATCTAATTTTATTTGACGACTTTTTACCTTAGTTGCTGACAATTTTGGGCGAGATAACCATCTATATATCGAAGCTCTTCTTATCCCAAATGTATGAGCTGCTTTGGTAATCGTACCGCCATTTTCTACAAAATTTATTACTTTTTGCTCACGGGCTGACTTGTAAGCTTAATGGTAGATATAGTAATCATTTGAGACAATAAGTTGAATAATAATTCAATTTAAAAAGGAATGGCATTTTGAGTTTGGGAGGTAGCGATAGCCAATTCACTCTTATCCTTCATCTGAGTTGATTATTTATTCATTTAAAAAGTTTTGGAAATAGTTTACAATTTTATAAAAAAGGGTTAGTAATTACAAAGAAAAATCAATAAAAGTGAATATATTAGGCTTTTATCAAGACCATATTAAGCAAAAATTGAGTTCATCTCAAGTAATAACATTACAAACATTATTATACTTAATATCAGTACATAAAACTGTACATATATCAAGATTAAGTAATTATTTTTCCCTACCGATAAAATTAGAAAGTAAGGGAAAACATATACAAAGATTTTTGACTTTAAAAGAGTTTAGCTTGGCTTGATTTTGGTTTCCTTTAGTTAAAAAAATAATAGAAAATTTATTGAGTTTTTCCTCAGAATTAGTATTGATTTTAGATAGAACTCAGCGGCAAAATACTAATATATTAATGATTAGTTTAGCTTGGAAAAAGAGGGCAATACCATTATATTGGAAAATTTTAACTCATAAAGGAGCTAGTAATTTAACCGAATAAAAAGCAGTAATTCG
>JAKQYE010000522.1 GCA_023356605.1 Trichodesmium sp. MAG_R02
AAAGTATATTCATCTGTAAACAAAACACTGTAAATTATGACTGAAACACCACAAAACTCACCTAAGCAGCAAAAAAAATCAACAAATCCAGCAGATGCAGAAAACTTAATTGGTTTGCTGCGCCGTAAAGAAGGTAGTTGGGTAGAATGGGGAAATGCTTGTGCTACTCTACAAAAAGCTGGATATACTTCTCAGCAAATATTTGAGGAAACAGGATTTGAACCGATACAGCAAAATCAGGTGATAGTCGGGTCTCAAGTATATACAAGTCTTGTCAATGCTAATTTTCAGAAAAATATTCTATTGCCAAATAAATCGGAAATTGTATCACGTTTCGAGATATCAGGTAGTGATATTCTTTATGAATTGAGGATTTTAACTCAGGAACAAAGAATAATTGCAGCTGAGTTTATAGTGGCTCATAATCTTGATGTTGATGATGTTAAAGATGTAGCAAAAGCGCTCAAAGATTTTGCTAGGATGAAAACAATACCAGAAGGATTTTCTGATTCTCCTGGAGATATAGTAGCGTATCAATGTTGGAAACAAGCTAGGCAACAAAACGACTTACAACATAGATCTCGTCTAATTGCTAAAGGTTTAAAATTAGCAAATTCTCAAACAGCTAGAAAGCAGCTAGAACAACTATTAACTGATTTTACTGTTGTTTCCCAAAGACCAGCTCCCCGTCTGCCTGTGTATAGACTGGAGTTGGAAGAGGAGTTACCTCGCATTTTACCTGTTATGGGAAAATTACCGCTTAATACAGAAGATTTTAAGGCAGTATCTCTTGTTGAAGAAGTAGAACCATTTAGAATTGTAAAATTTTCTGGTGGAGCAGGTGCTTGGGTAGGGGTGCCCGGATGGCAAGTTGTCATGCAAGCAGAAGACCCAGTAGCGATCGTAGAAAATAGCGATCGCTTGCCTACTCTTATACCAGGTGCTACTGAAGAAGTTTTACTAATTATAGATAGAAGTCAACGTCAATGGCATGAAGATGGTTATTTTATTGTAGACCAAGACGGTAAAATAGTAATGCAGTGGTTTAATGAGGAGCCTAATTTGCCCTTACTTGGACGAGTTTTGTTAGTATTAAGACCTAAAAAGATTCTTGATGAAGAACTTATTAAAAACTTATGGCAAATTGAAGAATAGTTAGGGTTTGCTGATTAATTATAAAAGTATTGACATATAAAGGTTTTAGTCTTATAGTTTTCGAAATGGTACTGGCTTTTCGGTAGTAAAAGGATGAAAAAGTTAGGGCTTCGCGCACTCCATGACATAAAAATCAAGGGATAACTATATCAGACTACCCCGACCGAGAGGGGTTAGGGGTGGGCACATTCTCTGTTCCTCTGTAGGGACGTCCCTATCTACTCCCCGACCGGGAGCAGTAGGGGTAGGTTCTTCTCAACCATCGGGGTTAGGGGTGGGTTCGGTGCTCCTTAAAAGACTTTTTCAGCAAACCCTAGTTATTCCAGTTATTAGTTATTAGTTTAGGACTTACCCATGCAGATGAAAATATACATCATCCGTAGAGGTTAACGGCCGTTAACCCCTACTAGATATACTGCTTAGTGCGTAAGTCCTGTAGTTCTTAGTACCGACTGCTCAAATCAGAGCCTTACAGCGCTTTTCAAATTGATGAACTATAGCAATCAGGAATGAGATGTGAGAAAATAATATAGAAGTAAATCTAGAGTAGCATGGAAGAATTAGATGTTTTTATTAAGTCGAATCCTGACCCCAGAGAGTTAAAACGAGCCAT
>JAKQYE010000523.1 GCA_023356605.1 Trichodesmium sp. MAG_R02
GTGAACCAGGTGTCAAAAGTCTTTGGAGGGGCTTGAAACGTTTACATGATATTGCTTCAACTTTGAAATTGGCACATTCCTCTACCTCTATAGCTTGTGAGAGTTATGGGTAAAGCATAGTTCTACTAATTCTCTAATAACGTTTTTTCGTGAGAATTGGTGAATTATCCGTGCAGCAGCAGGACTTACGCAAAGAAACCAGGTTTTGACAGTAAATCATTGTTTTAACACATAAATATCTACGAGAAACCGGGTTTCTCAGTTTGCCTGCGTAAGTCCTGAGCAGTACACTGGAAATTTTTAATGAGGGTAATAAATGTTGATCATACCATTGTTCAAATCCCACGGCGTTTAGACTTCCTTTGAATATAATTGGCGCTATTAAATCTTTTTCCTTTTTTCTTCTCCCAGCTACTAAATTTTCTCTTTTACCTCGTTTTCCCTCTTGCTCACCATAAACTTTTTTCCCTTTTTTTGACCAGGCATAAATACAGTCTTGATTATCTTCAAATCCTGATTCATCAATAAATACAAGGCTTTTGCTTCCAAATTCTTTGATCAAATTTTGAGAGAAAGCTGATAATATTTTATCCTTTCTTCTCTATTTCTTTCTCTATAACGAAGTTGTTTCTTTTTTCAAGGAAAATTCATTTTTTTTAAAGCATAAAATATAGCTGGTTGATTAACTCCAAATTTTTTAGCTCTGTCTGACAACCCTCGACTCTGGATTTTGTTTTACATCTTTTTCTAATTCTTTCCAATCTAATTTTCTTTGACAACTTTTTACCTTAGTTGCTGACAATTTTGGGCGAGATAACCATCTATATATCGAAGCTCTTTCTATCCCATATGCAGGAGTTACACAGTACTGCTATATATAGTGTGTTTTTGATAATTATTTTAGATATTTACACTACAGTTAGTGCCTTTTCGTAAGTCCTGATATGGTTTTGATAAAAGCCTAACATATTCACTTTTATTGATTTTAATTTGTAATTACTAACCCTTTTTTATCATATTTTTAACTATTTCCAAAACTTTTTAAATGAATAAATAATCAACCCAGATAGTGGATAAGAATGAATTGGCGATCGCTACCTCCCAACCTCAATAAGCTTACTTTTTAAGTTGAATTATTATTCAATTTATTGTCTTAAATTATTACTATATCTACCATACTTAATTATGTAGTACAAAAAGATACATGAATTATCATTACTATTTTGAGCCAACAAATTAAACAAATTAATTCTATAGAACACAAAAAATTAGTGGCATGAATATTTTGGGCCAACCAGGGATTTCTTTTGGCAGCATAACATACAGGAGGAACCACACTTATGTTTTTCGCATAAAATAATTTTATTAGTCCTTCAAGTAGTGCGATCGCTTCTTATTATTGTTTCCCAGATCTCACGGGGTGACAAGTAAGCTTAATGGTAGATACAGTAATCATTTGAGACAATAAGTTGAATAATAATTCAATTTAAACCCACATTCCGCACAACAGAATTGTATTATGAGAGGTTACAAGACAATATCTATTTAATTTACGTATACAGGACTTACGCAAGTACGCTATATATAGCGTACTGTCGATATGAAATTCTCCATACTATAATTAGTTTTTTTTCAGATAGATATTACTTTTAATGTATCTTTAAATAAGGTTACAAAATATTAAATTAACTTGCTAAAAATCTTTAATTATTAGATGATAATGACAGGATTATATTAGTTCAAAAATATGAATTT
>JAKQYE010000524.1 GCA_023356605.1 Trichodesmium sp. MAG_R02
CTAAAAAGCAGTATAATTTCTGCCACGAACGCGCGTAGGATTGCTATATATCCAAAATGAAACCTTTTCCAAATTATAGTCATTTCAAATATTTCAAATAAGAATGGAAGACTTTTTCTGCAGGAACTTATTTATAGTAAGAAATACTTATCTCAATCTAAATTAAAATGACTATATGTTTTGCCAATATTTAGATACTCCCATAGGCACTCTTGAAAAAAAGTTAATTTCCCACCAAAAATCAATTCAGTATTTGTTGAATTATAATTTATTGAACTCACTAATAATAGTATTTATAGAAATTTGATAAATATTTTTGTATTTGATTGTTAACATATAAGATACTTTCCTCATCTAAGTGCTCTTTAAAACTTCCTGCTTTACCTTGCCGAACTTTATAAGTTTTATAATCAGATGGATTATTTGGCTTCATAATAGGAGACTTAAACACATTGTTTTTTTCCATCTTTCTCATATTTTCAAAGGAAGCATAATTGACTGCCTCAGCTACTACATCATCGTTAATAAAATTTAAACCCAGAAAATCTAATGTCAATCTTAGGGCACTGATAGGGTCGGAAGAAATATCTTCATAACGAAGAAGCATAAAATCTAAAGGAATATGCCTATTTTTGTCCCAAATATTATAGTATTCAATTAAAGTTTTAAGACTACCTATAGGTTCTCGTATAAATTGAACAATTTCTCCATCGTAGGATGCATATGCTAACCTTGACTTATCTTCTGGTAAAAAATTGTAACGATACTTTTTATGAAAAAAGCTTGATACTACAACATCTCGTGGATCTCTAATCAAAAAGACAATCTTATTATAGCGATATTCTGATTTAGATGTACATAATTCGTCAGAAGACTTAAAGAAAGCATCATCATCATGTGTAAATACAATTCTAGGAATACGAGAATTAAATTTTGAAAGTTCTTGAATATGAATGAGTCTTCTATCGTATTCAGAAATCGAAAGATTGAAATGCTGGATAATTGCTCTACCTATCATTAATCTTAGCCATGTTCTTCCACATTTTGGAAATGAAACTACAAAAGCATCAACTTCTTTCTTATTTCTTTGTCTTATTAATTTATCTATGAAAGGAATGTGTTTCAGTTTTTCTTTGACTTGCTTTTGACTGTTTGTTATGTAATTTCTCAACTTTTTCATAGAAAATAGTATACTATACTGAGGATTTACAGCAGTTTTAATGTCGGTAGACCAGAGTAGGGACCTTGCATGCAACGTCCCTACAAGGTTTTGGTTATGACGATGTAGTTCATTAATTTGAAAAGCGCTGTAAAGCCTTCCCTGATAATAAAAGACATCTCCAATAATTTCCTGAAACTACTACAAAAAGGTTATTATAGTGATTTCAAATAAGAATGAAACACCTTTTGAACTGAAACCATTTCACTGCAAAAAAACCTCGTCTTAATCTAAACTGAAATGACTATAAATCTTAACTTTTAGAGATATTTAATCCAATTCTTTGAATTAGAGCCACTGCGAATGAAACCACGAATTACTCGACGCTCTTGCTCTTTATTCTCAATAGGTATATCCAAGGACACTGCATGATAAGTATTCTGATTAGGAGCAAAAGCCATAAAGTAATTAGGTAAAGCGGGTATAGTTTTCGCTACATTAAAAAATCCCCAAGGAAACCAATTCTTGTGATTAATACCTAGCCAGAAACCAATTTTACTTTTCTTAAAATCTTGATAGACGTTAAAATTATTTAT
>JAKQYE010000525.1 GCA_023356605.1 Trichodesmium sp. MAG_R02
TATGAATGGACATCTGAATTATATAGATTTTTTCTTATTACTGTCATAGATAATAGCATACTTTTTTCATGATAGTTGAGTTTAATTCTTGATAGTTTGATGACTGATTATTATGTAGCGAACGCCTAGATAAAAATTTTGAATTATTAAGCATAAAAAACTTAATGTTTTCAATATTAATGTCAATAACTAATCATTTATATTAGCTTATCACTACATATACAGGACCACCCGTTTTTTTAACTGGTTAACTAACAACATTGATGTCTTTGCCTTTCACAAAAAGAGTTTTGGCTATATTTGGGCTTAAGAGCTGATTTGTAAACTGCGCCAAAAGTCTTACATTACCTAGCTTTTCGCAATTAAAGATTTACTTGAAAAAACTATTGGAATCCAAGTCCGTTAAGTAATTTAGCCCCTTAATATTTACTTGATTTCGGCAGGTCTAAAATGTTGTGTAAGTCCCGTAGCGATCGCTTCGACGTAAAACTATTGTAGACCAAGCATTATAGTCTAATTTGGCCAGTTAAGTTGTGTAAGTCCCACTAGAAGAAAACTACAAATAGCCCAAGCATAAATTGAAAACAAAAAACTAGAAATGGCTTTCGATGAAGAAAGATAAAAGTGTATCATCAGCTTACTGAAAAACACTCTTATAATTTATGGCTAGAAAGATAGTTTATTATTAATTGTTAATTGTTAATTTTTGAGTCGCTTGTTACCACCTGAGAATTGCTATATTTTACTTACAAAAGATTGAAATATTGTCAGTAAAGCACTGATGAATCCAAGTATATAGAATACCCCCCGTATGAAAATTTTAGGGAGAAAGCGACTTTTATTGCAAGGAGGATTTCCCAAAACATGACAGTCAAATAAACGAGTAAAAAATCTCAGGGATTCAGAAAAATTAAGATTATTAAATGCCATCAAAAAATGGTTATGATAGTGTATGATTTGATACTCTAATGTTTGCGTACTAATTTTATGGCAGCCGCCAGTTGATTCTCCCAAATTTATTAAAGTAGCACTCGGATCATACCAAATCTTATAACCCGTCTTCCGAATACGAAGACAAAAATCCGATTCTTCTCTCACAGCACTTCCTCCAAATCGCTCATCAAACCATAGCTTATATTTTGTGAAAATCTCGCTACGAAAGGACATATTGCAACCTCTTGCTGTTATTACTTGCTGGGGATGTAATGTATTCATTAAGTCAATATAATACCAGGCAATGGCCGGATCCATAGCTTCAGGTGGAAGATATTCAATAGACAAATTTTGATGAGATTCTTTTAATATAGCTGCTTCTAAAGATCGTCCTGCTACTGCTCCAATTTCAGCGCTCTCTGAGTAATTGCGAGCATGTGCTTTCAAAAAATGTTCTGTTAACTGTACATCATCATCAATAAATAAGATAATTTCACCGACTGCCTGACACACACCGTAATTACGGGCTCTTGGTAGATTAGTCCAATCAACCCTAAACCAGCGAATTTTTTTTTCAGCGTTTAGTTGTTCTAGATACACTTGAGTTTCAGGAGTATGTGTAGGAGTTTGGTCAATGACCAAGATTTCAAAGTTAGGATACTCTTGCCGCATTACATCTGCTAAAGTATCTCGCAGGGTTCTCTCACGACAATAAGTTGGAATAATCACAGACATAAAGGGAAAATTCATTTTTCTTTATAACAGGACTTACGCAAAGACACCATATATAGCGCATGACAATTTCGACGAACTTCACGCTT
>JAKQYE010000526.1 GCA_023356605.1 Trichodesmium sp. MAG_R02
ACAACTCTTAATTATTATCATTTTTCAGTGATTTTTTTCACTGAAGATAGGGAAATATTTCTTCTCTGTAATTAGCGTAAATATTACGCTAACTATATGTTCTTTTTGTCCAAAGTCCAATCTTACCTATTACCTTAGTTTTTGTAGCCTATACTTTCATTCTTTACCAACAATTAATGGGAGGCTTGAGAAAACGTTATTCTTGCACCAGTTTGACAAATTTTATAAAGAAGGTGGTAAGCTAGTACTGACGCCTCGGAAAACACCTTTGAGCTTGATTTATTTACGAAACTTGACTACTCTAGCAGAAGCAGGAGCAAGAATTGTCCCGGCAATCCCGGCATGCTATCATAATCCCCAAACTATAGAAGATTTGGTAGACTTTGTGGTGGCTCGTGCTTTAGACCAATTTGGTTTAAATCGTGTTCTTATTAAACGATGGGTCGGCCATGGATAGAAATTGGAAATTAGTATTGCTAATAGTTTTAATCGTAGTCATAGGTGGTTTGGCCTTATTTGCTTGGCAAAATTGGTCTCCTAGTTTGCAGTTAACTTTTCTGGGGTTAGAATCCAGACCTTTACCCATTTCTATATGGATTATAGGGGCTCTTATTGCAGGTGTAGTTACTTACTTGTTCATTTATGGTCTGTTTGAACTTTCAAATTACCTGTTCAAACAAAGTTTACAATCTCCTAGAGCCACCTCACAAACATTACAGCATCAAGCTCAATCAGGGGAAAGTAGGGATAGATATTCACAGTCGGAGGAAATCTCAAATTCCCAAAGCTCCTTTAACCTGAATAAAGATTCGGAATTAAGGGAGGAAGATGAAAACATTGATGATTGGAAACAAGAGACTCCTAGAATTAGTAATTCTTGGGACAGTAGCACAAAAGAACAAGATATTGAAGATACGCAAAAATCTGTTAGTCAAGATTCTACAGAGAAAAATTATGAAGTGGAACAAGAACCAAAAACAGAGTCTTGCTCCGGTTCGGTTTATTCTTATGGTTATCGCGAACCTAGTGGTTCAGGGGTTGCTCAGACAGAATCTGTGTATGATGCTGATTATCGGGTGATTACTCCACAACCACCTCAAGATCAATCTACACCTACTCGACAAAAAGAAGATGAGGAGCTTTTTCCAAAAGAATGATTAACAAAGCAATTAGTAGCTTAAATTAGCTAAATCGACGGTCAACCAATGAGACTCAATGGCACATTGATTGACCATATTATCCTGGTTTCCTGTACTTGCTTGTTAACGGTACTTTGAAATTTTTAAAGGTATAGTTTTTTAAATAAGGATGAAACACTATCTGGCACAATAATTACGAATAATTTCCAATCAGTGGCCAAATACTAATATATTAATGATTAGTTTAGCTTAGAAAAAAAGAGCAATACCATTATATTGGAAAATTTTAACTCATAAAGGAGCTATTAATTTAACCTAACGAAAAGCAGTAATTCGTCCAGTTATAAGATTATTAAAAGGTCAGAAAATCATAATAACAGCAGATAGAGAGTTCCATAGTATTTTTCTCTCTCACTGGTTGAAAAAATATCAGAAGCTTGATGTATATTCTGTTTTTATACAAAAAAAATCGACGATGATTAAACCCACATTCCGCACGACAAAATGTAGTATGCAAAGATAGTAAAACTTGAGTAAGTATTTAGACTCAAGAAAAAAAACTCTTGCCTATAATTCTAGAGACAAGGTGAAGAGCAAAAAAGAGG
>JAKQYE010000527.1 GCA_023356605.1 Trichodesmium sp. MAG_R02
GGATAATTTATGGTTAGCCATCTAGCCTAAATACGTTTAAGTCCTCTACGAGAATATGTTGATAAGTTTTAGCTAATAATGTAGTGGTTTTTTGCAGAAAATCCTCTCGAACATTTGCTATATAGAGATGCTTTTTTCTTAGTTTCTGTTAATATTTAACCGCATTTTTTGATGTTTCTATTCCAGTTCGACAGTTGCCTAGCACCTTATTCGTATTTCTCCACTGTATCTATCCAAGCTTGATTTTCGCTCTTTTAATAGAAGATGGAGTCTCAAAGGTGTTTGGGTCACTAAGAGTAGCAAAAGTTTTTATTCCTAAATCAATTCTTGATATCCTCCCGACGCTCCCCTACGGGAGAGGGTGGGTATTGTGCCAATATTTAAATAAATAATATAAAAAGCACTATAATTATACCAGATTTGATCAAGAGTGAAGTATGACTATCCTAAGCTAGATGCCAAGGCTATAAAGGTTTTAGCCTTAATAATTGCTGTAATCATGTCCAGAGCGTCAGTGATTAAAAAAACTTTTGAACGTAAGTATCAATTCTATCCTTCTGCTTCCTGCCAGAGAGCATAAGTGCCAAAGCCCTCCAAAGTGTAAGTCTTCAAGGGGAAATAACATTATACAGGACTTACGTACCAAGCCCTGTATCTAGTAGGGGTTAACGGCCCTTAAACCCTACATATGGTGTATATTTTCATGTGCATGGGGTTTGTCCTGATTATATACATCTCAAGGCCACAATGGGACATAATTTAGCTGCTTGTTTTGCCCGAAGAACTCCAAAACACAAACCAATAGCATCATGAATACCACAAGTAACAGCGATCGCTACCACTGAAATTCCTATTTCAACTGGACTTACCCAAAGACCTAACAGGGTCAGAGTAAACCTAAAATCACAGGTGTTTACAGCAGTTTTCATGTCGGTAGACCACAGTAGGGACGTCGCCAAGCGTTACGTCCCTACAAGGTTTTGATTATGGCGATGTAGTTCATCAATTTGAAAAGCGCTGTAATACCCAAGCAGTATTCTGTAGCTATAGTACTAACAGCTTGATCTATTATCTGGGAATGCTGACAATTCAATACTTTCTGGACTTAGAGCCCTCAAATTCAAGGTCACATCCAGAAAAAGACCTCATCTATCTCATTCTGTGGAGCTCCAGAGTAGGTAAAACCACTTAAAAAATTAAACGAAATAATGATTATAATCATTAAGAAATCTCATCTAATTATTGTGGCTATTTTGGCAGCTATGGCGGAAAAGTTAAAAGGAAAAGTCTCACTAATGTCATACATCCTACTATATAGGAACCTCTTACAGAAGTCAAAACAGCCTTGGTAAATCAACCTCAGTCACCTCTGGAAAAGATGGTAATTATTACGGATAGAATTGGTAGTGGGGAATCACATCCCATCGAACAACCAGAGAAAGAAGATCTTCAGTCATTATTGCTGCTGTTAAAGAAAAAAGCTGTACAACTAGCTGTAGGGAATTTTGGCGAGGATAGTAATAAACCTCTAGAGAAGCTAAGAGTGGAACAACAACGGAAAATGTTAAGTCATAGACCATCCATCTGCGAGAGGGAATGGCATTTGCCCTTAATAAACATTCTCCGTAATTTTTATTACGTTTAGTATTGTTTAACCTAGATTTTTTTAAGGATAAAAATAAACATGATTAATGATATAATATGATTCTGTTAGATGGTGCAATCAAAATATTTGTTTG
>JAKQYE010000528.1 GCA_023356605.1 Trichodesmium sp. MAG_R02
TTTAATGGTAGATATAGTAATAATTTGATTCAATAAATTGAATAATAACTCAACTTAAAAAGAATGGGATTTTGGGGTTGAGAGGTAGCGATCGCAAATTCAATCTTATCCACCATCTGAGTTGATTATTTATTCACAGGACTTACGCATTGTCGCCATATATAGTGCATTTTTGAGAATAAATTCAGATATTTATACTAAAAGTACTACGTTTTATTTACACAGACTAAGCTATATTTTTTTCTGTTACGTAAGTTCTGTTGATAAAGGATATTACTACTTACATTCCGCAGGTCAAAATTTAGTATATTAGACATGCTATTGAAAGCTTTGTCTGATAATAACTATGAACTTTATAAGTGAAAATACATATTACAGAAACTATTGATAGTTATTAACAATAACAGAGGCTGTAATCCACCTTATTCCTTAAAAATAACCTTGTAGTATACTTGAAGTGGGGAATGTGGGTTACTACACTTTCTTGATGCACTACCGATTTTTACCACGAACAAAATAGGATTGCTATATTACTAATTTCTATCAGATTCTATTTCTACTCGGGGAAATGGAAATATATCTTGAATTTTATCTATTAATTTAGGGAAACTAGATGGAAATAATTTGGTATAAATAATGAATAAACAAATGCCAATAGTGACAGGGATTAAATAGTAAATAATTTGCCTATTCTGTATCCAAGTCAAAAGATTTAGCCATCCAAATTTATGGTATTTTTCGATTTTTGGTGGTGTAGAATTTGTCCTTATTTTTCCTTCCATATTACTATGGTCACCGAGTACGTTACCTCCAATATTTCCGTTTTTATTTTCAATTTTTTGACTTTGGTCAATCTTTGGGTTTGTGGTTTTATTTCTGATAAATTGATTTTTCGCTTCTTTAGTGTCTATTGTAAAATCTGCACTATTATTGATATAATATTTATTATTATTGTATATCTTATTTGGAGAAGAGTTAGATTGTGAAAGTATCCTATACTCATTTATATTTATTACGTCATCAATTAAACTTCTTATATTAACTTCATTGAAGGGAGGATAATTACATTCTATTGTTTCCTTGCCATTATTAATCCGTTCTTGTAAAATTTTAAATTCGTATGATGTTGGATTCTGATTGTTTTGACAAATATTACAATTACAAGGAATTAACTGATTATATTTTAGTCGATTATTATAGGAACTGTGAATTTTATCTAATTCGTGAGTTACGATAGTCATTAAATCCCGTTTTTGCTTTCCAGAGACCCTAATTTTTATTTTTCTTCTGTTGTAATCTTCAATTACTTCTGCTCTTGTTTCATTTTTCTTGAGAATAACTCCACTTTTCCAGACATATTTTTGTTCTTCAATATCTTTGTGCATAGCCACAATAAACTGAGTAATAATTCCTTTGGGCATAAATTCGTAGGTGTAACTTAAAATCAAATTATTATTTTCATCCCAGTCATATTCTAGTTGATTTTCTGTTAAAAGTTGAGGGGCAATATAGGTCTGAGAATTACCAGGAATTTTATAACATAGTTTAAATCTAATCATTAATTGTAGTAGTTCATCGCGCATATTAAGGTATTTTTTTTCATTCCAGATATTGGTTAAATCATCTTTGTTGAATTTACCAAATTTATTACGAACTGTCTGACTATCTAATGCTTTATAAACTGCTGCTGTTCCCCATTCTGGTTTGAGAATAACTGTT
>JAKQYE010000529.1 GCA_023356605.1 Trichodesmium sp. MAG_R02
ATTCTCCGTAATTTTTATTACGTTTAGTATTGTTTAACCTAGATTTTTTTAAGGATAAAAATAAACATGATTAATGATATAATATGATTCTGTTAGATGGTGCAATCAAAATATTTGTTTGTAACTCCAATGGGTAATAAAACGTCTGAAGATAATTTACTCGAGGAAGCGATCGCTAATTCCTGTCAAGAAAATACAGGAACTAGGGAATGGGATAAAGCTTTTACTAACTTACTTATGGAGGCTAATTTTAAAATGCAAAATACCTGCTACATCCCCACATCCCAAGTATCTAGATTTATTACAAGAGATTCAGGTAGAATGCTGTGAAAGAATATGTAGTGAATTTAAACAAATTCAGGAAGGAAAAAAGCCCCTTGTAAATCTTCTGAGATTGTGGATTAATAGGTATGGTTTACGTCTCAGATACAGAATTAAGGATTTGTATCGTGAAGATCAGAAAAAGAATCAGAAATAAATTTATTTTGATACACCAATTTCTAGCAGAAATAATGATAGAAATATACCAAATTATAGGTATGTTACTCCTGGTAAATTTGACCCGATGGAAAGTTTAATTAGAGAAGATTTTGAGGAAAAACTATCAGCAAAAATTCAAGAATTAGGTTCTCATCCTAAAAAATACCCTCAATGAACTTGTGGGAAATTGCTAAACGAAGTTTACTCAAAAGTCCTCCGCAAAGCTTTGCAGAAATGGCAAGGGAATTAGACGTACCTTATCAAGCTCTAATAGCACACAATCGGAGAAAATGTAAACCACTTTTGAAGCAAATTTATCAGGAACTTTTAGGAGGAAAAGAATGACTATGACAGACTATGAAACTATAAATATTCCCATTAGTGTTGAGGCTCATAATTATGCTAAAAAATTTGCAGCCCAACAACTAAAACTGGAAAAAAAGACTCAAGTTTATCTGAATACTTTGATGGTTTATGCTGTAGATAATTTCCTCAAAATGATGGATATTCAAACAGATTTAGAATATTCTGATTCTTGGAATCCGGTAATTCGTTGCTATCATAATGTGGCAGATTTAGCAATTATGAATGTAGGTAAATTAGAATGTCGGTTTGTATTACCAGAACAGGAGAAAATAAAGTTACCGCCAGAGGTACTAGAAGATAGAATTGGTTATCTTTTTGTGCGGTTAGAAGAAAGTTTACAATCTGGGGAAATATTGGGTTTTTTGCCAATTTATGAACCAGATGAAATGCCAGAAGAAGTGGAAACTGATGAGCTGGAAGATATAGAGATTTTGTTTGAATCTTTGCAAAGTTTAGAATCAGGTAATAATGCTTTAGTTGGGGATATAGATCCGGTTTTTGCCAGGGTAAAATATAGGTTAGAAATAGAAGATTTGACTAATACTATTGCTCATTTGGAGTGGATTTATCGGACTAAAAAATATTATGAGTGGCAAGCTGCTGCTACCAATTTTTTTGAGACATATTTGGGTCTTGGTGAACGAGTATTGGCTGATAATTTCATGGAAATTGTGAAGGACAAATATAAAGAAAATGAGAATGTTCAATTGAGGGATTTGGCAGAAGATTTGATGAATAAATTAGTAGAAATTTGGGAGAAGGGAAATAAGAATTTTTAATATTTAGTTAGGGTTTGCCAAGTTCCCCTGGTTATATAGCCAAGGATTTTAACCCTTGGCTAATAGCT
>JAKQYE010000053.1 GCA_023356605.1 Trichodesmium sp. MAG_R02
CGTTGTATAGGAATAGTTAATTGTATGTATTTTAATCGAGGACTGAACAATTATGGATTATAGATAATGGGATTTATGACCCAGATACTGACAATAAAACAAAAATATATCATGTTGAAGAGAAGATAAATCTTGTTAATTTTCGAGGACAGATGTAGAGGTCTTTTTCTTCCCAATGGGGAGTAACATATTGCTCAGTAAAATATCCATTCGCCTTAACTATGAACAAAATAATCAGAATCATAAGCCTCCCCTTTTAAGAGGATGAAAAAAATCCAATTCAGTATTTCAAGCCTCTGGCTTCAGCAGTCGGTACTGTAATGATGATAACTTAAATGACTCCTAGAAATACTATTGCCGCGATCGCTACTGCTATTGTTCCCCAACAAGGAAGTGTGGGGATAGTCCGGATGTCTGGTTCTGAGGCGATGAAAATTGCCAAAACCCTATTTCATGCACCGGGGAAGCAAGTTTGGGAGACTCACCATATTCTTTATGGCTATATCCGCCATCCCCAAAGTCGGCAATTAGTGGATGAAGCTTTATTATTGATTATGAAGGCTCCTCGTTCTTATACCCGTGAGGATGTGGTAGAATTCCATTGCCATGGTGGAATTATTGCGATACAACAAGTATTACAATTATGTATTGAGGCGGGAGCAGAACTAGCTCAACCAGGAGAGTTTACTTTACGAGCTTTCTTAAATGGACGATTGGATCTGACTCAAGCTGAAAGTATTGCAGATCTTGTGAGTTCTCAATCCCCTGCTGCTGCTCAAGTTGCTTTAGCTGGTTTGCAGGGTAAGTTAGCTACTCCAATTCGTCACTTAAGAGCTTGTTGTCTGGATATTTTAGCAGAAATAGAGGCTCGCATTGATTTTGAGGAAGATTTACCTCCTTTGAATGAATCTGAAATTAGTCAAAAAGTGGATAGTATTTTGGTTGATTTGTCAATGGTTTTAGCTACGGCAAGTCGAGGAGATTTGTTACGCACTGGTTTAAAGGTGGCTATTATCGGACGTCCAAATGTGGGCAAGTCGAGTTTATTAAATGCTTGGAGCCGCAGCGATCGCGCTATTGTTACCGATCTTCCTGGTACAACGAGGGATGTAGTGGAGTCTCAGTTAGTAGTGGGCGGTATTCCGGTACAAGTTTTAGATACAGCCGGTATTCGGGAAACTCAGGATCGGGTAGAAAAAATTGGGGTAGAGCGATCCTGCCAAGCTGCTGAGTCTGCTGACATTGTTTTGTTGACGATTGACGCTAAGGTTGGTTGGACAGAGTTAGATGAATTTATTTATCAACAGGTAAAACATCGTTCTTTGATTCTGATAATTAATAAAGTTGATCAAGTTAATTTGCTTCACTCAAAATTAATTAAATCGATTTTTTACCCAGAAACTATTAAAAATGTTGTCACTACAGCAGCTATTAATAATCAAGGAGTTGAGGAACTGGAAGCAGCAATTATTAATGCTGTAAATTTAGATAATGTACAAGCGGAAAACTTAGATTTTGCGGTTAATCAAAGGCAAGCAGCAGCTTTAACTAGAGCTAAGGTGGCTTTAGAGCAATGTTTAAATACTATCAAAAATAATTTACCTCTAGATTTTTGGACAATAGACTTAAGGGGAGCAATTTATGCATTGGGAGAGGTTACGGGAGAGGATGTAACAGAATCTGTTTTGGATAGAATTTTTAGTCGCTTTTGTATTGGAAAGTAATTTTCTTGAGAGTAGGTAGAAACTTTATATGCAATATCCCTAAGAAGTAAGAAGTAGGGAAATAAACGATTAAATCATTTAATCCACATTCCGCACTTCAGATTGTAAGACAAGAGGTTACAAGAAAATATCTATTTAATTAAGTAAAATTACTTATGATGTTTAGTCACTTCAAGTGAGGTCATAAAGCTGATAATTCCATTATTATTAAGTATCAAAAAATGTATTCAATAGAATCAATAACAGTTAAAAATCTTGACGAAGACAAAGGAATAGTTGCAGGGTTAATTGATGAGATAGGAATAGTAGAAGTAATTAACCAATTCAGTTTTTCTCTCGTGACGTATTTCCCGATTTAACTTTTCTAATTTATCTATTCCTTTTGAGTTGATTTGGGGTAGTAAAATTCTGATTTTTCCCGATTAGCAGTTGATTTTTCCCCCTCAGAAAATTTGCCAGTTTTTTTGACTGTGATTAGTGAGGGAATAAATTGAAATTAATTCCCTCAAAAATATCCTCAAAGTGGTTGATTAAAAAGACTTGACATGATACTATAAACATAATGGAAAAGAGGCGCTCATATATATACAAATTGGGCCTATAAGATTTCAGTAATTTGAATATTCTCGACAATAACGGCGACTTTTTCAGTTTTTCTCTAGTGACCTATTTCCCGATTTAAATTTTCTCATTTATATATTCCTTTTGAGTTAATTTTGGCTAGTAAAAATCTGACTTTTCCTGATTAGCAGTTGATTTTTTCCGCTCAGAAAATTTCCCAGTTTTTTTGACTGTGATTAGTAAGGGAATAAATTGAAATTAATTCCATCAAAAATATCCTCAAAGTGGTTGATTAAAAAGACTTGACATGATACTATAAACATAATGGAAAAGGGGCGCTCATATATATACAAATTGGGCCTATAAGATTTCAGTAATTTGAATATTCTCTACAGTAACGGCGACTTTTTCATTTTTTATATCGTGATGTATTTCCCGATTTAACTTTTCTAATTTATATATTCCTTTTGAGTTAATTTTGGCTAGTAAAAATCTGACTTTTCCCGATTAGCAGTTGATTTTTCCCCCTCAGAAAATTCCCCAGTTTTTTTGACTGTGATTAGTAAGGGAATAAATTGAAATTAATTCCATCAAAAATATCCTCAAAGTGGTTGATTAAAAAGACTTGACATGATACTATAAACATAATGGAAAAGAGGCGCTCATATATATACAAATTGGGCCTATCAGATTTCAGTGATTTGAATATTCTCGACAATAACGGCGACTTTTTCAGTTTTCCTCTAGTGACCTATTTCCCGATTTAAATTTTCTCATTTATATATTCCTTTTGAGTTAATTTTGGCTAGTAAAAATCTGACTTTTCCCGATTAGCAGTTGATTTTTCCCCCTCAGAAAATTCCCCAGTTTTTTTGAATGTGATTAGTAAGGGAATAAATTGAAATTAATTCCATCAAAAATATCCTCAAAGTGGTTGATTAAAAAGACTTGAGTTGATTAAAAAGACTTGACATGATACTATAAACATAATGGAAAAGGGGCGCTCATATATATACAAATTGGGCCTATAAGATTTCAGTAATTTGAATATTCTCGACAATAACGGCGACTTTTTCAGTTTTTCTCTAGTGACCTATTTCCCGATTTAAATTTTCTCATTTATATATTCCTTTTGAGTTAATTTTGGCTAGTAAAAATCTGACTTTTCCTGATTAGCAGTTGATTTTTTCCGCTCAGAAAATTTCCCAGTTTTTTTGACTGTGATTAGTAAGGGAATAAATTGAAATTAATTCCATCAAAAATATCCTCAAAGTGGTTGATTAAAAAGACTTGACATGATACTATAAACATAATGGAAAAGGGGCGCTCATATATATACAAATTGGGCCTATAAGATTTCAGTAATTTGAATATTCTCTACAGTAACGGCGACTTTTTCATTTTTTATATCGTGATGTATTTCCCGATTTAACTTTTCTAATTTATATATTCCTTTTGAGTTAATTTTGGCTAGTAAAAATCTGACTTTTCCCGATTAGCAGTTGATTTTTCCCCCTCAGAAAATTCCCAGTTTTTTTGACTGTGATTAGTAAGGGAATAAATTGAAATTAATTCCATCAAAAATATCCTCAAAGTGGTTGATTAAAAAGACTTGACATGATACTATAAACATAATGGAAAAGGGGCGCTCATATATATACAAATTGGGCCTATAAGATTTCAGTAATTTGAATATTCTCGACAATAACGGCGACTTTTTCAGTTTTTATATCGTGATGTATTTCCCGATTTAACTTTTTTAATTTATCTATTCCTTTTGAGTTGATTTGCCCTAGTAAAATTCGGACTTTTCCCGATTAGTAGTTGATTTTTCCCGCTCAGAAAATTTGCCAGTTTTTTTGACTGTGATTAGTGAGGGAATGAATTGAAATTAATTCAATCAAAAATATCCTCAAAGTGGTTGATAAAAAAACTTGACATGATACTATTGCTATTAACCCGTATCCCGCAACACAAATATACTACAAGGGCATTTTTAAGGTCGAAGACGGTATTATTTAGTGAGCAATCCCTTGTAAATTCTTCAGCTTGGTGAATTTATGAACACTTTTCATTTTCCTAACCACTATCTTGATTAAATAATGAAATCACTGAAACAAAATTTTGTTGATTATTGTTAAAATGTGTCCGCTTTGTCTGGAATAATAGTCTAGCTTGCTGTCAGGAAAAGTACAAACTAGGAAAGAAAAAACCGACTAACTCTGAACTACAAATACAGTTTATTACTCTGGCTAAAAAGACTGAGGAAACAGTTTGGCATTCAGAAGTTTCTTGCCCTTACCACTATAGCAATCTTTAAAGGATGTTTACCAGGGTAATCAGAACTTTTTTAAATCAACTCAAGGCAACGGGAAAGGTAAACCTATAATACCTCCTAAATTTAAGAGTAGAATGTCATTGCCAATAGCTAGATTTAAAAAGGGTGAATTTAAAGTTTGTCAGCTAATGGCCTTCTTAGCTAATTACTCCCTTGCTAGGTCTTGTTCATCCTTCTTATGTATTAGGAAAATCAGCAGGAGTACCCTGACTTCCCTGTAGCCTTAAGCCCTATATCCCCCATTCAAAGTCCACTACTGTTGTCTATTGCTATCCCTAGTTGTCTATTGCTATCCCTATTAGTAAATTTTAAGAAAATTGTGATAACTTTTGTAAAAAATTATGATATAATTTAACAGACGGTAACATAATTAACATAATATAGGAAAAAAAAGACAAATGACTGGATTTATCAAATCATTGTTTGGGAGAAAAGACAATAATCAACCAAAGGAAGCTTTCTTCCTAGATACAGATAGTGCAAGTAGTCTTGGTGACGTAGACTTTATGCGAAAATCTAAGACAGTCAAGAGGAGCTATCCCAAAGCAGCAGGTAAAATTAATCAGATAGAAGGAAATACAGAAAAGTCTGTTTCTTCTATGCAAAAAAGAGAAGATGTAGCAGAAACTAAAACTGCTTCCTATTCCTCTACTTACACTCCTAGCACATCTACTTTTAGTCCAAAACAATCTTCCAAATTTACTCCGGCTCCTGCAAAACCTCGTGCCACTATTGAATCTGATGATGGAATAGATTTTAAAAGCATGGCTCGTAATATAAAGAAAAAGAGATGATTAATTATTTCCACAGTACTTCTAGTTGCCCGTGAGGTATAAACCCAGCGGGAAATATGTCTGCAATACAAGAATTTTGCCTGAAAATTGGGTTTAAAGCCTCGCCCATAAATGAGCGACCACGTTACAAAAGAAGAGGTTTTAACACCCGCAAAGTCTCATAAGCACTGTAGAAAAGAAGAGATTTACCCAAACTCATAAAGTTGAGAGCGGAACTTGGGAAGCTAATGGTCAATGAGTAGCTTATTTCCTAAAGGCACAAACAAAGACCTACAAGAATCTTTGGTAAGTCGCTCTCGGGGATCCGGAGACTTTAAATGGAGGTAAAGGCCAGCCCAACCCACCCCTCTTGCGGGTGGGTTGAGCAATCTTTAGGACCTCAACTGAACATCGGAACTACTGATCGGCGGGAGTCCCCGTACTCTTAGGCGGGGGAGAATGTCAACATTCACACCTCATACATTATTAGCCCGGAATATGCTGTATTTGTTAAAAATTATTATCAATTAAACTATTGACTGAGAAATATAGGAACTCAATTTTAGGCTGCAGAATTAACCATTGAGTAAGTTTATTAAATGATGGTCAAGTTTTGATATATACCAAACAATTGCTATATTTTTGATTTTCGGGTAATAATTTATTCTCATTCAAGTCTAATGGTGTGTTTTCCTTGATAAACTATTTCAGTTGGTACTTCTTCATATCATAATTTTCTCCTAAATCTAAATTACCCCAATAATCAGCTAAATGTCCCCAATAACCGGTAGATACCCGAGTATTATCCGACCGTATATGAATTTCTAGGCTATCGCTTGCCCAATTTAATTGATTTTTTAACCTTGGATTAAATACTCTAACTCTTTGATTACTCGAAGAAACTAAAGAATAAGGAGAATGAATAGCTAAGGTTTCTACAAAAGGTCCATCAATCAAAATATCTAACTGAGATAATAATTTTTGAGCATCAACTGGTGCATTTTTAGATTGCAGTTCTCCGAGAGTAAAGCCACTAAAAGACATTACATTTAAACCTCTACATCTTAAGATTTTTGCTAATTCTGCTAGCCCTGATGCTTGTAAAAAAGGCTCTCCTCCAGAGAATGTAACTCCTATATTTCGAGGATTATTTAAGATTTTATTTGCTAGTTCTTCAATACCTATTAATTGGTTAACATCGAAAGACCAAGAATCAGGATTAAAGCAGCCAGAGCATCCCTTTTGACATCCTTGTACCCATACAACTGCACGACAACCAGGACCATTGACTTCCGACTCATCAATATAGCCCATAAGATTCAGGTATCCTGGTGGAATTTCTGGTGGTGTTGTTGTTGATAATTTAGCCGTGAGGTTTTTCATATTTCACTCCTTTTTTTTATTATCAAAAAATCTGAAGACTATTTGTGTTTATAATGAACTATTATGCTGATATTTATTTTTTCAATAGAATCTACTAATTCTTGTCAAATACCTTTACTAAAACACTTGAGTTTTTCTACGGTATAAAGGTTAAATTATGTATGGCGTTCCCTAAGATATAGTTAATCTTTTAAAAGTTTAATGCCTGTGGGACCTTGAAGTTTAGTTTCATCAGTTTTTCGAGATTTTATAAATTAAATATACGTGACTTTTGTTTAAGTGTTCCAATAATATAATATCACTATTTAAATAACTAATCAACCTTGATATTTTTCTCCATTTTTTTTATGTTCCCTAGCATATATCCGATAGGTTAAATGTTTATGATTGTCGATTAATTCCTTGTACTTGTCTTTTGTTAACTGGATCAATTCTGATTGATACTTTTTCCGCTTAATTTAATATTAATCTAACTTATAATTTGGTTAAATTCGCACTATTTATGAATACCAAGGCAATTTTATTTGTGAAATTTTTCGCTCCTTGTAGAATCTATTTTAAGTTTAGAGCTAATCTGGCTTCTTAACTGTTACTAATATTGTTCAAATCTGTATCCCAAGATGCAAATTTTTACAGATTAAATAATATTTATGCGGTAAACACATGCAGATGGAACCCTTGTTTTTTTGCTTTATTTCCCTAGTCTACAGTAAAAAAAGTTGAATGAACAAGGTAATTTTGCCTATGGGAGCCTATGGGATATAAGCCTAGGAAGTACCTATATATCCAATATTTTACTAGTCTATAAAATAGTATTAATTTATCAGTCAATTTAGTTTATTATATAGGTAAATATTATTTGAAGTGTTGTACTATACAAAAAACTTTTTTTTACATAAATTAATAATATAAATTTTTCTAAATTTGCGCTTTACCAGCTATGGTAATTCCAATAGTCAAGCATCAGTAAATAGTAAATACCTAAAAAAAATCACTATTAAATAGTAATAACCATGTCTAGCATTAATTGTTGCCAAACATCGGAATTTGTCAAAGCATAAGCGTCAAAATCATAACCATATTGTTGACAAAAACCATCAAAGCTATTGATACAATCATCGATAGTTTCTGTCATAGATAAAGAAGTATATTTCCAAGCTTGTCGTAAATATTTACCCATCTCAATTAAATCACCATTTCGATGGGCCTGCCATGCTAACCAATTATGAGTATAATAACGAGATTTTCTCTCTAATTGACGAATAGATGTTGATAAATTTTGTCTACTGAAAAAGTTATCTAAAACAGAGTTAATACTAACAGCTTGTTGAGTATATTTTCTCGTAACATTGTAATGATGTTGACGATAACAATAAGTAATTTTTGGCAACCAAACTGCCTGACAACCATTCACAGATAAACGCAAGACTAAATCAATATCTTCTCCATGATGCCAACGAGTATCAAAACCTCCGACACTTTTTATCCAACTTTTACGAAACATCATAGAAATAGTTACAGGTTTCCAAACTACCCAGGTTTCTAAGTCTAATTCTAGAGAACCATACCAATGCCAGAATTCTATATCGGAAATTTTTTCTCCTTTTTCATTAACTAAACGCCATCCACTATGGACAATTCCTAGAGAGGGGTGAGCATCAAAAACAGCTACTTGTTTTGCTAATTTATCTGGTAAGAAAAAATCATCAGCATCTAGAAAAGAAATAAATTCTCCCCGTGCCATTTCTAAACCTAAATTTCTGGCGTGGGATACTCCTTTATTTTCTTGATAAAGATAGCGAATTTTATCTAGATAAGGTTCTAAAACTTGACGAGTATTATCAGTAGAACCATCATCAATAACTATTATTTCGTAAGACCTATAAGTTTGATTAAAAATACTAGCGATCGCCTCCACAATATAGTAAGCATTATTGTAGGTTGCAATAATTACACTAACTCTCGGCACAACGGGATTAAAAATATTACTAATTAATTTTTTCCATTGTGGTAACTGACTAAAACTATAAGCATTAAATTGATTTCCCTCTTGACTATCAAGTTTAGTAAATAATTCTATCCAAGTACAAATTGCTACTGTAGGAGGATCAGAAGTATAACTCAAAGACTTCTGCAAATAAGTAGCCATTTCTGAGAAATTACCAGTCTTATATAAGCGCCAACAATTCCAAATTAGAGAACCGTAGCGTAATTCTTTTTCTAAATGTTGAATTTTTCCAGGGAGATTAGGATTAGAAAAAAGTTCATCTAAAATTTTTTCTTCTACTTCTATTTGAGCAAGTAAATTCCGAGTCATATTACCCCTATGTTGACGATAACAGACAGCAACTTTGGGAAACCAAGTAGCTTGACAACCTGCTAGAGCTAATCGAATTACAATATCAAAATCTTCTAATCTGCGTAAATCTTCATTAAACCCATTTACTCTTTCCAACCATTCTTTCCGAAACATCATACCACTAGGATTAGTAGCTTTCCATTTTAACCAAGTTACTAAGTCTAATTCTGGAGACTTATGCCAAGGTTTAACATCTTCAATTTTTTCTCCTTTTTCATTCACAACTCGCCACCCACTTTGTACTAAACCTATACTTGGTTCAGCCTCAAAAATAGCTACTTGTTCTTGAAGTTTATAATAGAGAAATAAATCATCAGCATCCAGGAGAGAAATTAATTTTCCTTTTGCCATTTTTATCCCTTGATTACGAGTAGCAGATAATCCTTTATTCTCTTGAGAAAAATAACGAATTTTTTTCATGTATGGCTGTAATACCTGATGGGTATTATCTGTAGAACCGTCATTTATAACAATAATTTCATAGTCAGTATAAGTTTGATTTAAGACACTTTCAATTGCTTGAGCAATGTATAGTTCACAGTTATAGACAGGAATAATTATGCTTACTTTTGGAGTCATAAAAGTTTGTGAGATTATGGTTATTTATTTGCAAGCCTTTAGCTATCAGCTATCAATAATTAGTTATTAGCTAATTTTCTTGACAGGAGGAATGAGTCTCCAAGGAAAATTAAAAGTTATAAATAAAAAGGTGATTTAAGTTATTAGTTAATCTCCTAGGTCGGAGCTTCACTTTTGATTTCGCCTAGGGAAAAAGTTATCAGTACGGACTACTGAAGTATTAGAAATGAATACCTATGGTGAATATTTTTTCCCCTGAAAGTGGCAAGCTTAAAACCTTATTTTTTGCTCATTAGCTAATCTTAGTAGTTGCTTTATTTGCCAGATAAATTATTATTCACAGATTAAGCAAAAATAATTTGACTACAAATATTTTAAAATTCTCTATTTGTCATCCCTTAACTCTAATATTAATACTAAGAGCTGAATCCTGACATTTTTAGTTTGTAGGAGTTTATCCTCCAAGTCTCGACTTAGTTTTATATTAGCCATACTTTGAATTAATAGAGTTTTAAATTCCGAATTTATCATCTTCCTTCTTCCTTAACTTTTAAGCTTGTGCTATAATCATTCATTATTTTACCTTAATTATCAGCTTAATAATAAACTTAAAGATTATGAATATTTATCAAACTATGGGAGTATAGAAAACAAAAAAAATGATATGGGCCAAATTAGTTTATCTAAAAAGTAAAACATTAATAAAATAATGGATCAAACAATCTCAGCAATTCACTTAAATCAAAAGGCAGAAATATATTTAGCTCAAGGAAAATTAGAAGCAGCAATAACAGCTTGCTACCAAGCATTAGAAATTGAGCAAAATTTTCCACTTACCTGCAAAATATTGGGAAATATTTTGCAAAGAATGGGTGAGATAGATAAAGCAAAAGAATGGTATATAAAAGCTATCAATCAACAACCAAATTTAGCGGAAGCTCATGCTAACTTGGGGAGTATATATGCACAACAAAAACAATGGCATTTAGCAATTGAATGTTACCGGGAAGCTATTGGGATCAAACCAAATATTCCTGGTTTTTACCGTAATTTAGGGAAAATTTGGCAGCAACTCGGAAAAGTAGAATTAGTTAGAGATTGTCAGGAACAAGGATTAAGTTTAGAAGCCAATTATCCTCAAGCTTCAAAATATTTAAAACAGGGAAAAAAACTCTTAGAAAATGGTGAGATAGAAGAGGCGATCGCCTATTTCCAAAAAGCCATAAATTTTAATCCATCTTTGGTAGATGCTTATCAAAATTTAGGAGATATTTCACTGAAAACAAAAGATTTCAATGAGGCAATCAATTATTATCAAAAAGCAATTGAACTGAAACCTGACTTATGGGCAGTTCATCATAAACTAGGGAAAATATTTGAAGAAATAGGAGAATTAGATTCAGCCATTAGTAGTTTTAACTTGTCTATAGAAATTAACCCTAATTTTCCCTGGTCTTACAAAAAATTAGGAGATATTCTAGAAGAAAAGGGGGAACTAGATGCAACAGTAAAATATTATAAAAAATTTACAAAAATCCAACCAGATGCCTGGGAAACTCACCGAAAAATCAACAAAATTCTCTGGCAACAAGGAAAATTTGAAGAACTTATTAATAGATGTGATTCTCCTCAAGAAAATGACCCCAATTTATCCTGGAATTATGAGATATTGGGAGATATTTATACCAAAAGTAAAGCATGGGATGAAGCAATTATAGCTTACCGCTGTTCCCTAGAAATAGAAGTAGATAAAGATTGGATTTACAAAAAATTAGGGGATGCTTTACAAGAAAAAAGTCTGATGGATGAAGCTATATCCAGCTACCAAAAAGCTATAAAAATTAATCCCAATTCTTGCTGGTATTATGGAGCATTAGGAAATGCTTATTTTCAACAACAAAAGTTCTCTGAGGCAATACCTTTTTTAATCCAAGCTCTCAAAATCAGACCAGGGTACTATGCAGTTCATAAAAACATAGTAGATATCCTCAAAAAACAAGGCCGTAAACAAGAAGCTTATATCTTGGAAACTGAAGAAAAATTACCAAAAGATTTGCTAAAAAAGTTTTTAAATTTAACAGGAGATTGGGAAATTATATCCAACAATTTTAATAGTAATATTACTAGGATACAAATTTATTCAACAACCCAAATAAATTTCTGCTCTCCTCAGACAATAGAACAAAAAGTTCATAGCTGTTTCCTAAATACAAAAGCTAATTTAGGCGAAGGATTTGTTGCAATAGTGCCAGAAGGAAGAGGTTGTGCATATGAAGGAGCAACAGCAGTTATTACCTCAAAAAATAAGCTGGTAAGAGATATTTCTACGGGTTATGCTGAAGTAATTATATCTAACTTAAAATTACCTCCAGTGTACTATATAGATGGAACTGTAGCTTTTTTGTCAAGTAAGTGGTTAGGAAAGAATTATTTTCATGGGATGATTGATACAGTTATCAGGATAAATTTATTAGAAAAAAGTCATCTAAAAATTGATAAATATGTTTTTAATAGTATTGATAAAAGATTTAATCAAGAAACCTTAAAGGCATTAAAAATTTATCCAGAAAAAATAATCAACAGTCAGTTTTATCCTCATATACAAGCCAAGGAATTACTGGTACCTTCATTTATAGCTAAACAAGATACTCTCAGAACTACTAAATGGGGTTGTAAGTTTCTAAGAGATTTATTTTTAACACCCGAAAATATTGAAAAATCATCAGGCAAACCAGAGCGAATATATATTAGTCGGAAGCAAGCATCATGGCGACGAGTTCTGAATGAAGAAGAGGTAGTAAATTTTTTAGATAAATTTGGTTTTATTAGTATTACTCTAGAATCAATCTCAATAGCAGAACAAGCATCATATATGGCAGCAGCTAAGGTTATAATATCTCCTCATGGAGCTGGACTTACTAACTTGGTATTTTGTAGTCCTGGAACAAAATTGATTGAGATTTTTTCTCCAAAATATGTTAATTGTTTGTACTGGCAAATCAGTAATTTTTGTGGTCTGCAATATTACTATTTAATAGGTGAAAATTATGAAAATAATAATTCAGAGCAACTGTTATGGAAACCAGATATTATTGTTAATATAGATAAGCTGTTACAAACTATGAAATTAGCGAAATTAGCAGAATTAAATTAGTTAAAGATTCTCAATTAAACAAGAACCAAACAGCAAAGAGGGAACGCTTAACTCTTAACTGGGAGGAATAATGTAGGCATTCAGCTGCCAGCTATCAGCTATTAGTTATTAACTCGTTATGACATACAGAAATGCTTACGAAATAACTTTATCATTCATAAAAATCTAAAAATAATGGCGCAAATATCTATAATTAATTTACACCAAAAAGCAGAAATATATTTAGCTCAAGGAAAATTAGAAGCAGCAATGACAGCTTGTCACCGAGTATTAGAAATAGAGTCAAATTTTCCACCTACCTGTAAGACGTTAGGAAATATTTGGCAAAGAATGGGTAAGACAGATCAAGCAAAAGAGTGGTATATAAAAGCTATCAATCAACAACCAAATTTGGCAGAAGCTCATGCTAACTTGGGGAGTATATATGCACAACAAAAACAATGGCAATTAGCAATTGAATGTTGCCGAGAAGCTATTGGGATAAAACCAAATATTCCTGGTTTTTATCGAAATTTAGGAAAAATTTGGCAGCAACTGGGAAAAGTAGAATTAGCCAGAGATTGTCAAGAACAAGCATTGAATTTAGAAGCACAGTATCCTCAAGCTTTAGAATATTTAAAACAGGGAAAAAACTGCTTAGAAAATGGTGAGATAGAAGAGGCGATTACCTATTTCCAACAAGCCATAAGGTTGAATCCATCTTGTGTAGGTGCTTATCAAAATTTAGGAGATATTTCACTAAAAATAGAAGATTTTAATGAGGCAATAAATTATTATCAAAAAGCAATTGAACTGAAACCTGACTGGTGGGTAGTTCACCATAAACTAGGAAAAGTATTTAAAGAAATAGGAGAATTAGATTCAGCCATTAGTAGTTTTCGCCTTAGTATCGAAATCAACAAAAAAAATCCCTGGTCTGAGAAAAATTTAGGAGACATTCTGTTTCAAAAAGGAGAATTATATGAGGCAGAAAAATCTTATCAAAAAGTGATAGAACTCAAATCCGAACTTTGGGAAGTTCGCCGAAAATTAGTCGAAATTAAACTACAAATAGGAAAGTTAAATGAAGCTATTATTGACTGTATACAGGTAATAGCAATTAATCCTAACTTAACTTGGTTTAATCAGCAATTAGAAGAAAATATATCAAAATTAGAACAGCAAGACCAAGTTCTAAATTATTATCGATACTTAGTAAAAACTGAACCAAACAATATAAAATGGCTCGATGGCCTAGGGAAACTGCTAGTAAAACTCCAAGAATGGGATGAAGCAATTATTGTTTACCGTCGTGTTATAGAATTAGAAGCAAATAACCATTTATTTCATAAAAAGTTGGCAGATTCTTTACAAGAAAAAGGTTTATTAGAAGCAGCAATTTCTAGTTATCAAAAAGCCATCGATATTAATCCAAACTTATCTTGGTTATATTACAATTTCGGAGAAGCACTTAGAAAATTGCAAAGGTGGGATGAAGCAATTATTGTTTATCATCGTGCTATAGAGTTAGAAGCATATCAACATTTATTTCACAGAAGATTAGCAGATGTTTTCCAAGAAAAAGGATTATTACATGAAGCAATTTCTAGTTATAAAACAGCTATAGAAATTAATCCCAAATCTTGTTGGCATTATGCAGCATTAGGAAATGCTTATATTCAACAGGAAAATTTATCAGAAGCAATACCCTGTTTAATTCAAGCCTTAAAAATGAGACCAGACTATTATGATGTTCATAAAAAAATAGAATATATTCTCAAAAAACAAGGTATTTATGAGGCAGCTAAACTTTGGGAAACTCAGGAAAAATTGCCTCAAAAATGGATAAGTCAATTTTTAAATTTCACAGAAGATTGGGAAGTTACTTCAGACTCTCCCCAAACAAATATTACTCAAATAAATATCTATACAGATACTGAAGTAAATCTGTTGCCAACTCAAACAATAGATACAAATTTTTATCAATGTTTCCGAGCTACAAAAGTTAACTCAGGCAAAGCATTTGTAGCTATAGTACCAGAAGGAAAAGGTTCTGTTGATTTAGGAACAACAGCAGTTATTAGTTCAGACAATAAATTAGTAAGAGATATCTCCACAGGTTGCGCAGAAATAATTTTATCTTCTAGGGAATTATCTCCCACTCATTATGTAGATGGCATAGTCGCATTTTTATCTGCAAAATGGGGAGGAAATGTGTATTATCATTGGATGTTTGATGTAGTTATCAGGATGGATTTATTATGTCGAAGTGGCTGGACATCAAAAATAGATAAATTTGTCTTTAGCAAGTGTGATAAAAAATTTCATCAAGAAACATTAGAGGCACTAAAAATTCCTCAAGAAAAAATTATTGAAAGTAGATTTATTCCTCATATAAAAGCGAAAAAATTAGTAGTACCATCATTCACCATTAAACAAGGTGGAACTAGAAGTCCTAAATGGGGTTGTGAATTTATTAGGAATCTATTTTTAAATTCAGAGAATATTTGTCAAATATCAGACCAGTCAAAAGGAATATTTATCAGTAGAAAATTAACTTTATGGCGAAGAGTAGTCAATGAAGATGAAGTAGTCAGTTTATTGGAAAAATTTGGTTTTATAAGCTTGACTCTAGAATCATTTTCCGTAACAGAGCAAGCTGCATTAATGTCAAAAGTTAGAGCGGTCATAGCGCCTCATGGCGCTGGACTAACAAACCTAGTTTTTTGTAGTCCTGGAACAAAAGTAATTGAAATTTTTTCTCCTAACTATATTAATATTATCTACTGGCAAATTAGTAGTTTATGTCACCTTTCATATTACTATTTAATAGGTGAAAATTTTGAGAATGATAACTCAGCTAGACAGTCGTGGAAACCAGATATTCTTGTAGATTTAAAAAAGCTAGTAAAAATTATGAAATTGGCAAAAGTTATTTAGTACAACTCAATTGAGGGAAAGTTTTAAGCAAACTCAAAAAAGCAGGATGAAGATGAAGTAATTTGAGCCTATCAAAAAAAACTATAAATATAGCAACCGCCATAACTATGAGAATACTTGACCCCAGACAAATTCCATGGCATTCCGCAAAAAATCAAAATCTTTTGGCAGCTACGGACTAAGTTTGAGAGTAGTGAGAATGTCCTAAGTACTCTGCCGATCTATTATTGCTTACAGAAAATTTATTAAACTAAGTATGGAAAAATTTTTTTCATTTCTTGATTTACCAATACATCAGCTCAAGGATTATCAAAAGTTAAATTCTGGTTCTTATTCTAATATTCCTCCATCAATTTACCCTATTTTAAGGATTATTTTAAACCCTATAATCAAAAACTGGAAGAATATCTAGGTATGAAGTTTAACTGGGAATAATAACTATTTTTATAATTCCTAATTTACGACTCTAAAACAACTAGGTCGCCTATAGTAGTCCGCGCATAAGTTGCGACAAATCAAAAAGTAAATAAAACTTTTAAAACTCTTACCTATTCTCTATTCCCTGTTCTCTAAAAAGCAGTGGGATTTTTGCTACGAATAAAATAGGATTGCTATAGATCAAGTTTAAATGCTAGGGGATATTCGTTTAAAACTATTGACAAAATTTTAACTTAATATTTATAGGAAAATTTACAGTGAATCAGGAAACATCGGCTATCAATTTTAACCAAACAGCAGAGTTTTATTTATCCCAGGGAAAATTAGAAGCAGCTTATGAAATTTCTCAAAGAATCTTAGGGGATTCACCTAACTTTGCCCCCGCCTACAATACTCAAGGAAAAGTATTACAAACAATGGGAAAAATAGAATTGGCAATTACCAGTTATCGTCAAGCAATACAATTAAATCCTCAACAAATTGAAACTTATAAAATATTAGGGGATATCTTAGTAAAACAAGAACAATTATCTGAAGCGATCGCCTGTTATAAAACAGCTATTAAATACAACCCAAAAGTCTCAATATTTCATCATAAATTAGGGTTAGTTTTCATAGAACTCAAAAATTTGGATGAAGCAGTCAATGCTTTCTGTCGTGCAATTCAATTTAACCCCAATTTTCCCTGGTCTTACTATAAATTAGGAGAAGCTTTAACTAAACAAAAAAAATGGCATCAAGCAGTTATTGCTTATCAACGTTCTATTGAGATTAAACCAGATTTATATTGGTCTTATCAACATTTAGGTAATGCTCTAATTAAACTGGGAAAAATAGATGAAGCGATCGCCTATTATCAAGAGATACTTCAACGGCAACCCCGCCTTGATATAATTCATAAATTATTAGCAGATGCTTTAGTAGAAAAAGGTGAAATTGATAGAGCAATTCCTAATTATCTCAAAGCTATTCAGTTAAATCCAGATTCTCCTTGGCCTCATATATGTTTATGGGAAATATTTCTCAAAAAAGACCAATGGAATGAAGCAGTTATTATTTATCGCCAAGCAATTAAACTTAACAATAATGCTTTTTGGTTATGGGCTTACTTAGGAAATGCTTTGGTTAAACAAGGAGATTTAGAAACAGCAATTACTTGTTATCAACAATCTATTAAAATTCAACCAGAAATATATGAAGTTCATAAATTATTAGGAGATGCTTTTGTTAAAAATAATCAATGGGAAGCTGGGGCTAATTCATACTTGCAAGCTATTTCTATTAATCCTGAAATTTCTTGGGCGGATAGTGGGTTATCTATACTATTAAATATCTTACATAAGACTAATAAGTTAGACGAAGCTGTAAAAATATACCGCCATAAAATTCAAATTAATCCCCAATCTATTCTAACTTATATAAATTTAGGACAAATTTTAACTAATCAAGAAAAAATTGATGAAGCTATTGTTTTTTATCAAACAGCTTGTCACCAAAAAAGTTTAAAATCTCACCGGAATTTTGTAGAAAAGCACTGGAATTTAGAACAATTTAAAAAAGCCGTCAGAAAACCTGATTTTTTAATTATTGGAGTCGGCAAAGGTGGAACAACTTCTCTTTATACTTATCTGACTCAACATCCACAAGTTTTACCTCCTATTTTGAAAGAAATAAATTTTTGGTCTGGCAATTTTGAGAAAGGAATAGATTGGTATTTAGCTCATTTTCCTCCTATTCCTCAATCAGAAAATTATTTCACAGGTGAAGCAAGTCCCGGATATTTTGGTAACTTGGAAGCTGCAACTAGAATTTTTAGTTTCTTTCCCAAAATCAAGCTAATTATACTTTTCAGAAATCCTATAGACCGAGCAATTTCTCACTATTATCATTGGGTGAGATTGAATAAAGAAAATCGTTCTTTAGAAACGGCAATAAATTATGAATTAGAGATTTTACAAAATTTTAGGGACAGCTCAAATTTTTGCTTAAATCATTGGCAGCAAAATTTGTATTATTTAGCTCCAGGAGTTTATATAAAATTCTTGGAAAAATGGATGACTATTTTTCCAAAAGAACAGTTTTTAACTCTGGAAACGGAAGAGTTTAATATTAATCCAGCAAATGTTATGCAGCATATTTTCAATTTTTTAGATTTGCCATATTATCAAATTCCAGATTATCAAAAATTAAATAGAGGTTATTATCCCGATATCAAAGACTCCATCCGGCAAAAAATGAGCGATTTCTTTCGAGATTATAATCATAAATTAGAGGAGTATCTAGGTGTGAGATTTAATTGGGAAATTTGAGGTAGATGCCTAGGAGTTAGGAGGAAAATTTCTGGAACAACACTTGGCTGAAATGGTTACTTTTTCTAACAACTATAAACTGTACTGAAGCTCTGAATTTCTGCCAAAAATTATTATGAAACGAGTCTTTTAGTTTCTGGATTTATCAATTGTTAAATACTCTCATTTTCTTAAGCTTTTAAAACGATGACTCAAAGGATTTTCGGTGGCATCCTGACCAAAATTTTGATATACTAAAAATCAGGATAAAAGACTTGTATATACCCATGACTATTTATTCAATAACTCCTTACTCAAAGAGAATCAAATATTTAAGAATTTGACCCAGAAGGAAGAGCAAAGATTTTTCAGCAAGAGTTGCTCCCAGACATAAGATCATATGCTTGTCCTTTCCGACCACCGCATCTTTCTATCCATAGCGACTCAGTGGAACAGCACAAAAGTTTTCATTCTCTGAAGCTCCTGAAAAAGACGACGCCTCAAAGGATTTTCAGTGGAGTCCTGACCAAAATTTTGATATACTAAAAATCAGAAGGGTTAACTTGCATATATGCATGACTTTTTCTTCAACAAAATTTCTTAACCTAAAGAAAATGGAATATTTAGGAATTTTACTCAGAAGAAATAGTATAAAGGAAAATCAATCTAAAAGATATGAAATACTTTTATATGAAATTTAACTGGGAAACTAGAGATGAACTACTATGAATTAGGAGAAAAATTTCTAGAACAACAACAGTGGGAGGAAGCTGTTACTAGCTACCGTCAGGCAATAAAATTAAACCCTACTTTTTCTTGGTCTTATTATAAATTAGGGCAAGCTTTGACTCAATTACAAAAATGGGAAGAAGCTATCACCACTTACCAAAAATCTATAGAACTAAATTCTAATTTTCCTTGGTCCTATCATCACTTAGGGAATGCTTTACTTCAACTGGAAAAATGGGAAGAAGCAGTTAATGCCTACCGGAATTTTCTGAAACTAAATTCTGATAATTATTGGGCTTACCATAAATTAGGAGATGCCTTATTTAAAATAGGAGAATTTGACGCAGCAATTATTTATTATCAAAAAGCCATTAGACTCAATCCAGAAATTAAAGGAACTCATCAAAAATTAGCAGATATTTTATTTCAAATTGGAAAACTAGAAGCAGCAGAAATTGCATATCGTCACACCATAAAACTGAATCCAGAAGTAGTTTGGTATCGCCAATGTTTAGGAGATGTTTTACTTAGACAAAAAAGATTAGACGAAGCGATCGCCACTTATTTAGAAATTGCTCAAATAACTCCAAATCAAACTTGGATGCACCTACAGTTAGGAGATGCTTTTGCTCAACTTTGTCAATCAAATTTAGACGAAACTATCAATTACTATTGCCAAGCCATTAAAAATCCCAATCAATATCCGATTTATCAAAAATCACTATATCTCATCAAAACAAATCCAGAACTATACCTGGAATTAGGAAATTATCTAGCACAAGAAAATCAAATTTATGGAGCCGTAATTATTTATTACCTATTGCTAGAAATATTACCCAGTCAAATAAATATTCACCAGCAACTCGACCAGATATTCCGGCAAAAAATCAAACTAGAACAACAACTAAATACATTTTATTCTGCTGTTAAAACTGAGGGAGATAGTCAATCCTACTATAACCTAGGATTAGCATTAACTAAACAACAAAAATGGTTAGAAGCTACCATTGTCTACCATCGTGCTATAGAACTTAATCCTGATTTTGCTTGGTGGTCTGATATTCGTCTGTGGGAAACTTTTAGGAAGCAAGGTAAACTCCAAAAAATCGTTGATTTGTTTCAAGAATTTATTAATCATTCAAATAACTCACTCTGTCGTTATCTCAACTTAGCTGAAGCTCTAACTCAAGTAAATAGAAATACTGAAGCAATAGAAATCTATCAAACTGCTTCTCAACAACAAATTCAACAAAACTATCCTAACTTTTTTCTAAAATCCCAAAAGTTGCCTCAAATCTCAGGGCCTAATTTTCTGGTAATTGGAGTTAAGAAAGGAGGAACTACATCTATTTATAATTATCTAATTCAACATCCACAAATTTTACCAGGAATTAAAAAAGAAATTGATTTTTGGTCTTCCTATTTCCATCGCGGTTTAGATTGGTATCGAGCACATTTTCCAGCAATTCCAGAGTCAGAAAAATTATTAACTGGAGAAGCAAGTCCTAGTTATTTTGATTCTCCAGATAGTCCCTCTAGACTATTTCATTTTTTTCCCGAAATTAAACTAATTGTTTTATTAAGAAATCCAGCAGATAGAACTATATCTAGTTATTATCACGAAGTACGTTTAAAGGCAGAGAACATATCTGTTGAAGAGGTAATTAATTCTAGGCTGGAAAAACTGATAAAAATTTCATCTAGTTTAGCCAGAGAAAAAGATTATTGGAATTATCGGGGAGATTATATAGCTTCTAGTGTTTATTTAGATTGGCTGAAGGAATGGTTGAATATTTTTCCTAGAGAACAACTGTTAATTTTGTGTAGCGAAGAATTTTATAGTGACCCGAAAACCACAATGAAGCAAGTTTTCAATTTTCTAGATTTGCCAGATTATCAAATAAAAGATTATCCAACATTTAATGCTGGTTCTTATGCATCTATTAGTAAATCACTTCGACAAAAATTAAACGATTATTTTCATTCTCATAATAAGCGTTTAGAGGAATATCTAGGTATGAAATTTGGTTGGTAAAAGAAGGTGTTAGATTCAGAGACCCATTTTCTAGGTGAGATTATAGAATTTATTGAATATTTGTACTTGTTTTAATTTTCTTTTTTTGAGCTTATTTTCCTCGGCTAAAAATTGGCAAATTTGAGATGTGATTCAAGTATACTTATAACTACTTCAAATTTGAGATAGAGGTGACTTTGGCAATATACTTATAACTACTTCAAATTTGAGATAGAGGTGACTTTGGCTATTGCTTCTAACTTCATTCCTAAAGGATAGCTACCTTTTCTTTTGACAAGTTTAATTTCCGCTTCTGAAATATTCAGTTCCAAGTATTTAGCTATTCCTCGGACAATATCACTTTTATCAATTATTCCTGCTACTGCTCCGGCAGGTGAAAGTACAGTTATTTGTTTTTGTTGATGAAATTCCATGGTGTTAATAACTTCTAATAAACTAACTTTTTCTAACACAGTCACCATCTGATTTAGAGGGCAAATAATCATCCTTAAAGTTTGAGTATCCCGATAACTTTTTTCAATATAGGGAATAGTATCAGTAGAAACAAAACCAAGATAACGACCCATACTAGCCGCAAAATAAGTTGAAAATTTAGAACTTTTCAAAAGGTATTTATTGGCAAACTGACTGAGAGTTAAATCTGCATTTACTACACGAAAGTTTTTAGTCATTACCTCTACAGCTTTAATATTAATTAAGGCTAACTTTAAATCAGTTATGTGCTGATAAATTCTACTATTACGCAGAGAAAACCAGCCAATTAAGGCAATCAAAAAAACATTATAATCTCTAGTCGTAAAAACTATTATCAACCCTAAACTAATTCCTAACCATCCTAAACCTTTACCAATTTTAGCTGCCCATCTTATTCCTGTAAAACGACTACCAGTTATTTTCCAAACAACCGCTTTTAATACTTGTCCGCCATCCAAAGCTAACCCAGGGATAATATTAAAAATCCCTAAAATTAAATTTATTTCCGCTACTCTATTTATTGATTCTCCAATTAAGCTTGATGTTGGGAATAGTAAACTTGTTAAACCTAATAAAAAGAATAAAACTAAACTCACCAAAGGTCCGGCGATCGCTACTTGAAAAGCTTCTCCAGGAGTTCTATGGTCTCCCTCTATTAAAGCAACTCCACCAAATAGAAATAAAGTTATGGAATTAACCTTTATCCCTTGAGAAATAGCAACTAAACTATGACCTAATTCGTGAAATACTACGGAGCAAAATAATAATATAGCAATTACGAATCCAGCACCCCAAGCTAAAAAGCTCCCCCATTCTTGTTGGTAATATTGACTATTAACATATGTAGCCCAAAGTAGAATGATAAACCACGAAGAATCCAAAAATAAGGGAATACCAAATAAATTTCCAATTCGCCAACCTACCTGCATGATATTTTTTTGAGTTTTTTATTCAAGCTTTGATTTAATTTACCAAAATTTTACTGATATCAAGTCTACTTAATTAAGTATAAAAAAAATATTCCATCTTCAGTTATTGTCAAATATTTCTAAATTCTCTTTCCTACTAACTCCTAATTTCTAACTTCTAATACCAATTCTCAAAAAGAATGCTATAACTGGGTCCAACTTCAGTTATTATCAATATCAAGGGAATAACTTTTTACTCTCTACTCCCTTTAGGTAAGTTAATGTTAATTATTCTTATGTTTACTTCTCCCCTTCCGCAGTCGGGTTTAGGGGTAATTTAATTCTCAAAAATTTTGCTATACTTGGGAGATAGATAAATCACTTTTTGTCATAACCGAAGTTAGCAAATATCAAGCATTTGCTCGAACGAATAATATTTAGAAATAGAAAATCCAAATATAGCAAAGTTTATGGTAATTGGTAAAAGTTTGGAATAAATTTAAAATCCCTCGCCCTTCATGGCAGTTTTTAAATCAACTTATGTTTTGCAAATTATCAAGAAGCTTTAGCTAAAAGCTACAATTTGTATTAATAATATATAGTAATTAAAAATGTTCATACAGAAATGTCAAATTTAGTTAGTAGTAGGTATGATTAATGCGCGTTAAAATTTGTGGAATTACAAAACTAGAGCAAGGACAAGCGATCGCTAATATGGGAGCAACAGCTCTAGGATTTATCTGTTTTCTCAAATCACCTCGCTATGTTACCCCAGAAAGCATCAAAAATATTGTCGAGAAACTACCGATAAATATTGACAAAATAGGAGTGTTTGTTAATCTTGAAATTGATTTACTATCAGAAATAATTATTAATACCAAATTAAATGGAATACAACTACATGGTGACGAATCCCCTGAATTTTGTCATCAGCTACGTCAGTTAATACCAGATAATATAGAAATAATCAAAGCCCTTAGAATTAAATCTCCTCAAGACTTAACAAAAACAAATCTTTATGAAAATCATGTTGATACTTTGCTTCTAGATGCTTATCATCCAGATAAACTAGGTGGTACAGGTCAAACTTTAGATTGGAAAATTCTCCAAGAATTTCATCCTACTTTTCCTTGGTTATTAGCAGGTGGTTTAACTCCAGAAAATGTAACAAAAGCAATACAACAATTAATCTTAGTTTCTAAACCTCAAATAGAATTTAACAATAACTTTTGTGGTATAGACTTATCTAGTGGTGTAGAAACAGCACCAGGAGACAAAAATTTACTTAAAGTCAAAAATTTATTTGATAGTTTGGCGAAACTGAGGATTAAAATGTAGAAAAAACACGAAGTATTATGTCTGCTACAAGTTTATAGCCTCTTCCTGAACTGCCTATAAAGAATCCGCCCTTTCTTGAAAAAATCCATCTCAATCTTAACCCAAATATAGCTAAATATTCGAGTTTTACTTTTTTTTATTTTGTCGAAAATAGAACTGAAACAATACTCAAATATATCGGCACTAAAACATATTGGATCGTAATAATTAGTAGATGGTCTACCATTTCTGATTTAATCGTATAAGTTGTGATAATTCTCAATAGAATTATTATCAAAAAGGCTAACTGCAAATAAAATCAAGTCAACTCTAGTAATTAACCAGAAATAACCTTCAGTTAACTCTAAACTATAACTATAGTAATCCCCTCATAGGTTGTGAAAATTTAAAAACTAGAAATCAATTCCAAAATTCTTGTCTATTGACTATTACAACATTACCTATTCTCAAAAAGTAGCAGGATTTTTGACATAAATAAAATAGGATTGCTATATATCTATCCTTTTGCAGCTATAAATACTCAACTTTATTCCACAAATAATTCCTAATTGCCATAACTCTATTTACAGGTTAAACGGTGTCAATTATAATAGTATGCTAATCAAGACCAAGGAGAATATAAATACAAAAAAATATTGCAAAAAAAAAGCAACATTAAAAAAGGTTTGCTTACTGTCAACTAAATCACCATAAATGTAATTGGAACAAATATAATTAACAGCAAAATTAATAGAGAAAACGACTCTTTTATGCCTTTGCTAAATGCTTTTATTAATCTCACCTTACTTCCATTCAAATATACCAAAATATAAAAATCGCTAGGGATTCACAAGTATTATCATAAGTCTATTGAGATAGAATCCTCTGGTGCACGATTGCTGAAAAAAAATATAATTGTCCCTAAGTATAATAGCAAACAAACCTATAGTTAAGAGAGATAAATATATAGAAGTAATAATTTTCAAAGTTTCCTTGAGCAAATTTATAGAACTAATATTTATGTATTCCATCACTCCATAACTAGATATATTAGCAATTAAATTTTATCAAAGTAAATGTAGTTTTTCATTTACACAAAAACTAAATATGAATATAAACATGAAACAAAATTATTGAGTTTTAAGTCAAGAGTAGCTAGCAAGGATAGCTGTATCCTGAAAGTAAAAATCAAATCCCAAATATGAAAAAAACACAATCCTTAAACCTAGAATATTTCTATATTTTTCTAGAAACCTTGCTTTTTCAACAATCAAATCAGTAATAACATAGGAGTATCCAAATAATATGGCCAACATTTCAGGAGATAACAATAATAACCTCCTTATAGGTTCACCAGAACCTGACCTTATGAAAGGTTTTGATGGAAATGACACTATTTCTGGTAAAGGAGGAAATGATACTCAAGATGGAGGAAAAGGAGAAGATGAAATTTTTGGTGGCATTGGATCTGATTCTTTAATTGGTGGTGAAGAGAACGATTTCTTGCAAGGAGAAGATGGGCGTGACTCAGTATTAGGAGGTCTTGGAGATGATAGTATTGAAGGTGGTCCGGGAAATGATTCTATAACAGGAGGAGATGGCAAGGACTCTTTATTTGGAGAAACTGGAGATGATTTTGTAATTGGTAATCAAGGATTTGATTTAGTTGCTGGAGGAGAAGGGAACGATACATTAATAGGTAGTGAAGGGGATGATAGTCTATTTGGAAATGTTGATGATGATGTAATATTTGGGAACCAAGGAAATGATATTGGTAATGGTAGTGTAGGCAATGATTCGATTTTGGGTGGTGATGGTGATGATTGTTTAGACGGAGGTACTGGTGATGATACAATATTCGGTGAAAACGATAATGATACTCTGTATGGATATATTGGTAGTGATTTTATTAATGGCAATAGGGGCGATGATCAAATTTTTGGCGGAGGAAATACAGATAATCTTCGTGGTGGAAAAGGAGATGATACAATATTTGGTGAACAAGAGAATGATTCTCTTTTCGGTGACTTAAATGATGACCTAGTTATTGGTGGTTTTGGTAATGATACATTGTTTGGTGGAAAAGATAATGATACCCTTCAAGGTAGTGAAGGTAATGACTCTTTACTAGGCGATCGAGGCAACGATATATTATTTGGAGAAGCTGGAGAAGATACATTAACCGGCGGTGAGGGGTCGGATACTTTTGTGTTACCTGGAGAACTAGGCAATATTGATGTAATTAATGATTTTAATCCTTTAGAAGATTTTTTAGCTTTAAGTGGTAATTTGACTTTTGAGGACTTAACTTTTGAACAAGGAACTGGTCTAAGTTTCAGGAATACATTAATCACTATTGACAATGGCAGATTATTAGCGATATTAGTAAATGTTCCAGCTTCCATAATTTCAGAGGAAGACTTTGTAGATGTTAGTCAACCTTAATCTGAAGATAATTTTAATAATACTGGTGAAGTTCTATGATTCTTGAGAATCATTAAACCAATTTCCCAACAAATAGCGTAATCTTAATCTGGGAATATAAGGCCAACCTCCCTTGGTTTCAATATCCTTAAGTAAACTGTAGAGTGATTGACGATTATCAGGTAATATTTTTTGAAATGAACCTTCCCTGAGTTCCTGATGTAAGCTTTCGAGAGTTCGTAGGATAGCCAATATTGCTATTGGATCGTTCTGATGATTTTCGGCTATAGCCCTTACTGAATCTGCTAATGATCGTAAATCACTGTGTAAATTTTTTATTGACTCACTTTCTGTATTTATATTCATATTACCACTTAAGAGAAACTTGAGTAATCCGATACTATATATGTGAGTCATTTCCTAACAACTCACAACAAGATGAACTTACTGAGGGGTATTTCCCAATATCGTAGAAAACTTTTCTGCAACCTTTTTGATTAAAATTTTAGGCACTACATTTATTTAATTCGTACTCCAGACGAAAACCACCATTAACTTCCTTAGGTGGAATACAGTCTACAATACCATACTATATGAGTAAGTCTTAGCAAATCAAAAACTATTAGTCAGTCTCCCTTTTGGGTTACTAACTGTAAAATCTGTGTATCTCATAGGGTGACAAGTGCCTTAAAATCATTAGTTTTTAGGTGCAAGTCGTCCCGTGGGGCTTTATATTCTATCCTATTTATCTTACTTGAGATAGTTGTACCTCACTGATATAAAATCCACTGTAAGAGACTATTGATAAACAAAACCTTAAGCTCTTGTAGGGCAGGTTAGGCCAGCTAAGAATATGTAATTTTTCCTATCGGCATACATGCCCTAAGCCAGCAAATAGTAAGATTTTTTCCTTAGGATTTACTTTTTAAACTCTTTCTAATTATATTTACTCATAGGAATTTAATTTATATAATTGAATTTAGGAAAAAGTAACCAGCAATGTAAAATATTATTTTGGGTTAATGCAATTTTCTTGATAAATTTACTCTCACAAAAACAATTAAGAATGTGAGAAATCACTTTATCTTATTTGATTTGCCCTAACTCTCCCATAAAATCTAAAATCTAAAAATGAAAAATTGATACTGCGTAAACATAAAAACGCAGTAGCAGTGTTATAGTTATTTTAATTTAAATCGAGACAACTATTTCTTGCTATAACTAAGTTTCAGCAGAAAAAGTGTTTCGCTTTTATTTGAAATGACTATAAATATTTAATGTTGAATCTTGAGGTTAATAATGAGGTATCGCACTTTAATTGCTTTACTATTATCTGTGTGTTTGAGTTTTTTAACTGCCTGTTCAGGAAGTCCTGATAGTAATAAACCACTTACTTATGAAGATATTGTCAACACTGGCCTGGCCAACAATTGTCCTGAGTTACCAGAAACTGCTCGTGGTTTCATTGCCCTTGACAGAAATGAGTCTTACATTTTAACGGATTTGTGTTTGAAGCCAACTACCTATTTCATTAAGGAAGAACCAACTAATAAACGTCAAAAAGCAGAATTTGTTCAAGGAAAAAAACTAACACGGTATACTTCTACTTTAGATCAAGTAACAGGTGAGCTTGTATTTAATGAAGATAATTCATTGACATTTAACGAAAAATATGGTATCGATTTTCAAGCCATAACTGTTCTTTTACCTGGTGGGGAAGAAGTTCCATTTCTATTTACTGTCAAAGGACTTACTGCCAAGAGTCAGCCTGATATTACTGCTATTAATACTTCTACCGATTTTAAAGGAGATTACGATGTTCCTTCCTACCGAGGCTCTAGTTTCCTAGACCCGAAAGGTCGTGGCGTGACCTCAGGATATGATAATGCAGTAGCTTTACCAGCAAGTTCAGATGATAGAGAGTTTATCAAAGCTAATGTTAAATCGGCAGATACTCTTTTCAAAGCCGGTGAGATGTCCCTTCAAGTTACTAAAGTAGACGGGGAAACAGGTGAAATTGTTGGTATATTTCAGGCTATTCAGCCTTCTGATACAGACTTAGGGGCAAAAGAGGCTGTGGAAGTTAAAGTTAGTGGTATTTTTTATGGCCGGGTAGAAACAGTTTCTTAGAGCCTGTTTGTTGGAGGAATATTAAGTTCTGACGTAGTGGACTGACATAGTTAAAACTGTGCATTAGCTTTTTTCGTATATTCCTGCTATGGAAAGGTTTGACAATTTTTTTCTGATGCGATATTTAAGATATGTCAGTCCAGTAGTAGACCGTTTCAGCTAAAATAGTGTATTGGATTTGCTATTGTAGCCAGAGGATGTCACGCTTGAAAGATGGTTTCTTTGCAGTATTTTAAAATGAAATAGTCTAGTAAGCGAGGTTAGAAGGCAATATGTATTCTTGAAAGCCAACTATTAAATGTCCGCCATAAGCGAATAATATTAAGCGCTCTAGCTGTATTAATCTTTATTTAACTGAAAAATTTGGTTTAAAGCCTCGCCCTTTTAGGGCGACTTTTTAGTTTATTTTTCTCCACAGGTTATGTTATCATGCTCTTTAGTTCATAAGAAATATATTAGTCGCGGGTGGGCAATCCGAGACAGAAAATGAATAGGTCATTCAGCATAAGACTACTCCCAAAGTAGCACCAGCCTGTGAGATGTTAAACTGCTGAGACGCTATAACTCGGTAAGGATACCCTTGCCCTTAGGCCGGGGAGGATGTCAGTATTATAATGGCTAATTAGTAGTGAGTGGGTAGTCTGAGACAAAGAATAGACGTTGAGGCAAACCTACAGACTAGTGCATGGTTTCGTGATCGTAAGATGAAAAACAGCAGCTTATGAAGTCTCAACCAGTCCTTGAGCTTTGGCTCGCTAGTTATGCCTCGCGCTTTTAGGCCCGGAAAGATTGATTTCAAAAATACTCTCTGAGGCTAATTAATATACCTCCTCGACGCGGTCTTTGATTTGTCTGGGTGAAGTATATTAACCTTCTTGGGAGACAAGCATATTGCGATTTAGGACATTAGGGCGTGTCATCAATTAAGGAGGTTGACAAAGTAGGTATTCTATGTTCTAGATAGATGGCGATCGTTATGCTAATAAAATGACTGAGGCTGCCAAATAAACTCCTCCCAGGAAGTTA
>JAKQYE010000530.1 GCA_023356605.1 Trichodesmium sp. MAG_R02
TATCGTTGTTGATAGATGGTTTCCTAGCTCTAAGACTTGCAGTAGGTGTGGTCAGGTGAAACAATCTTTGTCTTTATCGGAGCGCGTATTCAATTGTGAATATTGCGGTTTCAGTTGCGTTAGAGATTTGAATGCTAGTTTAAATCTCGCTATGGCGGTCAGTTCGACCGTGACAGCCTGTGGACTGGATAACGCCGACGTTGCCAGAAGGAAGCAGGAATAGAACAGATAATCATAGATTTATATAGATTATCGTAGGTTTCTAAGAACGGAGGAGAATAGGACTTAAACAAAATAATGAATTCTATAATTGCAGACAGTCTTTGAGTTTCATGTGTGTAGCAAAGTAGTCTGTCAGGATAGCAATGTCAAATGCCCACAACTTTTTCCCAATGCCTAATTCCTGGGGAAGTCAAAAGTTAGAAGTAATCTTTGAGTGAGTTTGAGCATTTATGAATATTTGTGCCCTATTTACCTGTTGCTATAGAACATTTGTTTTTACTAATTTTAATTAATAAAAAAGATTATGTTATGTCCGATTTGTGGTACAGAATACCTGGAAACAGTGCCAAAGTCTTGCTCTATTTGTGATTGGGATTTAACATCTGAAGCTGCTTTTTTTGCTACAGCAGAAATTTACCAAAAAAAAGAACAAGCAAAGTTGGACTGGGCTAGAAAAATGTGGCAAATTGTACAAGGGAAGGAAAATCCTAGTCATCATCATAGCCATTCTACTGTACCAACTGCACGAGCAGATATGGTAAATGACAACCAGAATTACAGAGAACTAAAAAAACAACTAGATCAAATACAAGCTCAATTACATCAGGCATCAGTAGAACGCTTCCAACTTCATTCTCAACTAGAATGGGTACTTTATCATCTCGAACAATTTAACCCAGATGTTTTAACAGAAATCCTCTATCGTGTTGATGAAAAGTTGAATGCTATGCCAACTCCGGAACCACCAATGTCAGAAGTGGGGATAGACTATAATCCCCTAATAAATCTTTTGGCTGCTGGAAAATGGCGAAAGGCAGATGAACTTACTTGGGAGTTATTCCTAAAAGTAACTCTGAGGGGGGAGGAAGGTTGGCTACAGTTAGCAGATATTGAGAGTTTTCCTTGCACAGACCTTTGTACTATTGATTGGCTTTGGGAATATTATAGTCATGGGTTGTTTGGCTTAAGTATACAACAACGTATATGGGAAACTTTGAGTGGACAATATGGAGATTTTTGCGATCGCTTGGGATGGCGAGATGGAGAAAATTGGAAATATTATGATGAACTTTCTTTTAACTTAGAAGCTCCAGAAGGTCACTTACCTATAATTATATGGCGGCGACGTGCTTGTTATGGGGTAGGTCAAATGATGGCTGCAGAAACTTTTTTGGCTTTGAGAACACGACTAACAACTTGTGCTGGTATGACTGAACTTAGAAGTTAACCATCTCTTTAGAGTTATCCTTAAACCTTTGTCAGAAAAATTAAAATATATACAATAGACATCTCCAATTCCACGAATTTTTTGGTAGTGCTATATTAGCTAAAACTTATCAACATATTCTCGTAGAGGACTTAAACGTATTTAGGCTAGATGGCTAACCATAAATTATCCGATGCCTTATCTAATTTAGGATTATATCGTTTTCGAGAATTG
>JAKQYE010000531.1 GCA_023356605.1 Trichodesmium sp. MAG_R02
ATAGATAGGTACAGGAATCATATCAAAATTTTGTGGCCCTAGCTCTGGGCAATTGTCCAACTATCCCCAGCAAACCAAAACGGTACGGTTTGTTTGTCCCTAGGTATGTTAGCTCAACTTGTGGACATTCCTAGTAGCAACTGGTAGATTTAGGAGTCCTAAAATAGAGGTGAAAATTATTGATTTAGGACTGATTATTAATGTATAATTCAAATATAAGTGCTCTTGGCTGATTGGGGAGCCAGCGAACTCATAATTCGCTTTCAGGCTGGTTCGATTCCAGCAGAGCGCATTTGTTCATATTTAGGGTTCCAAAGCTTTTTTTGAGATTTTCTTCCTGGCCTCCTTTAGTTATACCGATGCTAAGAGAGTGTTTTAAAGTAGAGATTAATACAGCAGTTATAGAACCTCGTATTGTGGTCTACGAATTATGAAAGCCACTATAATTATTTGCTCCTATTGACCACTATAGCAATCCTATCGTAGAGTCGAAATCTAATAGAGATTTTTCTTATAAAGTCCAAGTTAAAGTAAGTTTAAGAGAGTTAAAAATAGAATTAGAAAAAAAACGATCAGGTCGATTTATATTAGCAACAAATGTCCTGGATAAGATGGAATTAACAACCCACCCCGAAATGTTGTCTAAATACAAGGGACAACAGTCAGTGGAGAGGGGTTTTAGGTTTCTCAAAGACCCTCTGTTTTTAACTGATAGTGTCTTTCTTAAATCACCCCTAAGAAATTGAAGCTCTGGGGTTAATTATGGGTTTATGTTTGTTGGTAATTACTTTAGGCCGGCGTCAACTTCGTCAAACTTTAAACCGGACTAAATCTACTATAAAAAATCAATTGGGCCGTCCTACTAATAGACCAACAAAACGATTGGATATTTCAATGTTTTCAGTCGATTCATTTATTGATTAATTCTGGATTTAAGAGTATAGTTATTTTAAATAATAATGAGACACTATATCGTACCGCCATTTTCTACAAAATTTATTACTTTTTGTCTTAAGTCTAAACTGTAAGGCATAGTTCAAAATAGTTTCTAGTTGACTTAATTTTATTATACTCATTTTTTTGTTTCAATCTTAATTAAAACGACTATATATCTAATCTCACTCTGGAACGTTTAGAATTATTGAAGTTTTTTCCTCCAAGTTGTCAAAGATACTATCTACTCAGTTGAGAAACTTGAGATGAAAACAGGTAGAGGGCTAAAATAATCAACGATTGAATAGTACTAGAATAAATCCCTTGGCAATTAGGGCGTGTCATCAATTACAGAGATTGACATGCAGGGGTATTATATGCTGTAGGTCGATGGCGATCGCTATGCTAATAAAATTACTGAGGCTACCAAATAAATCCCTCCCAGGAAGTTAACCGAACGTTTATCGTATCTAGTAGCGATCGCTCGATATTTAAACAGGACTTACGCAAAGACACTATATATAGCGCATGACAATTTCGACGAACTTCACGCTTTGTCACGTGCGTTAGCCCAGCTTTGCGTTACCAATCGCCTAACTATTTTTATCCCACATTCCGCACTTCCCGCATGTAGTACAGAAAGATACATAAATTATCATTACTATTTTGAGTCAACAAATTAAACAAATTAATTCTATAGAACACAAAAAATTAGTGGCATGAAT
>JAKQYE010000532.1 GCA_023356605.1 Trichodesmium sp. MAG_R02
TTTTTACCCTCGAGTTGTCAAAAATATTATCTGGGAAACAATAATAAGAAGCGATAGACTTCCAGTCCGCTTCGCGATCGCACTACTTGAAAAGCTAAAAAAATAATTTATGCGAACAACATGCCCTGTAGTTCCTCCTGTATGTTCTGCTGCCAAAAGAAATCCCTGGTTTGCCCAAAATATTCATTCCAAATAAGAATGGGGCACTTTTTTACCTAAAACCCTTTAAAGCCAGGAAGACCAGGTCTCAATCTTAACCAGAATGACTATATATATGGCGGCACTGCGTAAGTCCTGATTAGTGTCTTTGCGTAAGTCCTGATATTATTTAATTAATTTCAGAGAATCTATCAGTCTGATCAAAGCTACTTTTCTCTAAATAATAGTAACTTGTTTTTGAATTTTGACAACCTATTTAGAGTTGCTGTATGATACAATATCAGTAAGTATTCAATTAGATGTGCATAATAGGCATTATCTGAAAAAAAAAACAAATAATTAGGGAATAAAAATGACACAAGGAACAGAAATGACAGATAGTACAGTTGTAAAAGATGCTATTGTTGGAACATGGAAACTTGTCGAGATGAAATGTGTAGATGAGGAAGGAAACATCAGTTATCCCTATGGCCAAGATCCCGTATCCTACATAATATATACTGAGGAGGGACATATGTCATTCTCAATTATGATGAGTAATCGCTTGAAGATGGGATTACTTGTACAAGAAATCATGGATATGGGGTATGGTAGAAAACCTACGATAAATATATTTAAGTATCTTAAAGCAGGTGTTCGATATCTTCAGGCAGTGCAAAAGTATGTTGGTTATATGGGTAAATATGAAATTAAAGATAATAAAGTTATTCACCATATTGAAATTACTGTAGTTCCAGATTTGATTGGTATAGACGTCGAACGGACTTTAGAGATTTCAGGAGATACACTTGTACTAACTGGAACTTATCCGCAGTATAGAATTGATACTACTTGCAAACGTGTTTCCTAGGACTCACTGGGTGGCAAGGAAATTGAGTTTTTCTCAGAACGAAGAAAGACAGCTTGAGTATAAGTGTTAATGGTACAGTTGTCAGTTACAGTCATTCTGATTTAGATTGAGACAAGATTTTCTTGCTGTGGAAGAGTTTGAGCTGAAAAAGTATCCCATTCTTATTCGGAATGACTATAGTAGTAGATAGATTTTTTCCATCATCAAAGACTTGCTCAAACTACCGTTATTTTCAAGATATACCCTTAATGAAAACTTATGATTGTCAGTCTTGTGGTATGTTTATAGACTGTGCATGAGATGGTAGTTTTAATTTAAAAAAGTGAGATCGCATGGCTGTCTACGGTGAACTAATCTGCAATCATGCACCTATGGCCTTTGAACAATTGAAAATGGATCAAACATTTTTGGCTCATACTACCATGCAAGAGATTGCCCAAAAAGTAATCTTAAAGGTCTTGTTTGGCATCAGGCAAGAAGAACAAACAGAACGCCTTCGGAAATGTGTGAAGAACCTATCAGATATTCTAGCAACTATATTTGTTGTACTCATTACCATCATATCGATGGCGGTGATGCCAGTGGCTGAGGCTTGTAGTCGGTTAGTCTACCAAGGTAATCTTCTAGACGGAGCAATTACTGCCCGTA
>JAKQYE010000533.1 GCA_023356605.1 Trichodesmium sp. MAG_R02
CCATGTAGATGAAATGATGTTGAATCTAAGTGAGCATAGGAGGTGTCTATTTTAAACTTTTTAATAACTACAGGACTTACGTATTGCTTCTATATGTGGTGTATTTTTGATAATTATTTCCGATATTTACACCACAATTAGTGTCTTTGCATAAGTCCTGAACTAATAATCCGATCTCTATAAATAAATTTGTTAGTCCTAATTTATAGATATCATCCATGAGTAGACCTATTTTATCATCGTTTAAGTATTCACTATTTATACCTGTGCCTAATAATTTTTCTCAGGACTTACGCAGTACGGCTATATATGGTGCCAAAAATTATCATTTTCAAGATATTGCCACTATACATAGTGCCGTTGCGTAAGTCCTGTTTTCTATAGCTTTGTCTTCAAAAAATTGACTAATTAAAAAGGCACTTGTAAATATCAGCCAATGCTTTGATAGTTAATCAGCAAGCCCTAATTAACAGAAAGATGCTGCTTAATTACTTGATAACAATTAGAAACAGATGCTCTTTCTTTCATTGCCTTTACTAAGGCTTCATAGGCAGACTGATGATTGTCTAACAAACTACGAGCTTGTAAAGATGCCCAACTTTGTTTAAGTTTAGACTCTCCTGGACGTTTTAATTGTCTCAAAATTGCTGTAATCTTAGTCCTATCTTCTGCTCCACCCTCAGCATTACCATAAACTAAATTTTCTGCAGCAATACCTGCCATCCAGACAGTACAATATCGGTCTACAAGTTGGTTAGAAATTACGCCTTTGTGTAACTGAGCAGTTAAATTTTGGTCATCAAACCTAACTCCTCCTTGAGCTGATTGACCTTGCCGAAATGCTTCCCATGCACTCAAAGCATACCCACTAATAGGAATTTCTAATAAATAAGCTACCAAGAAATGTCCTGCTTCGTGACAAATAATTCGATCGCGTCTTTCTGAAGACGTTCCTGCCACTAAATCTACAATCATCATACTTACTTGACCCTGCCATCCCAGGGTATCTATAGTTGCTAATACCAGCACAGAAAAAGTAGCGATCGCAATGTAAAATGGAGAAACATTAAATATCGGTCCAAATAAACTAGACATGGTAACAACAAAAATACCAATGGCGATAATATTGAGTGAAGTTTGTCTCATATCCTAGACATCAATAACTAGAACCATATTCTAGCACTATATTTTAATTTATTACTTACACCTGTTTTTTTTTCATAACGGTACTTTGAGATTTTTTATAGCGGTTTTCAAATTGATGAACTACATCATCATAACCAAAACCTTGTAGGGAGGTTGCATAAGGGCGTCCCTACTGTGGTCTACCGTGGAGGAAAACTGCTGTATACCGAAAATTGCTTCAAACTTAGTATTAGCAAGATAAATACCATTATACTTCTCGAAAAATGCCGGTTTGAGAACCTTTTCTGGGCAGTAGTAAACAAGTAATAATTTTGCTCGTCTGCTTTGCTCGTCTGCCTTATAATCAGGACTTACGCAAGTACGCTATATATAGCGTACTGTCGATATGAAATTCTCCATACTATAATTAGTTTTTTTCCAGATAGATATTACTTTTAATGTATCTTTAAACAAGGTTACAAAATATTAAATTAACTTGCTAAAAATCTTTAATTATTAGATGATAATG
>JAKQYE010000534.1 GCA_023356605.1 Trichodesmium sp. MAG_R02
TGATTAATTAGTTCCACTATTCCTATTTCATCAATTAACCCTGCAACTATTCCTAGGTGGTCAAGATTTTCAACTGTTATTTCTTCTGTTAAAGACATTTTTTTGATACTCAATAAGGATGGAATCATCAGTTTTATGATCTCACTTGAAGTGACTAAAAACTATAAGCAATTATACGTAAATTAAATAGATATTGTCTTGTAACCTCTCATAATACAATTCTGTTGTGCGGAATGTGGGTTTCATAGAAGAGCGATCGCTTCAAGGTAAAATTATTGATTTACAAGGCATAAAGTCTAATTTGGCCAGTTAAGTTGTGTAAGTCCCAACAAAGGCCTCCCTAAAGAGGAACAGGGAATTCGTAGAAGAGGTAGTCGGATATATTTGTCCCTTGATTTTTCTGCCATAGGAGCGCCCGAAATACTAACTTTTTGAGCTCTCAAGACCTAAAACTAGACACTTTTTTCGAGTTAAAAAATGCTCAAACCTTTATGATTCAATACTTTTATATTTAATCAGCAAACCCTAATTACTTATAGTGTTTAGTAACTTAAAGTGAGCTCATAAAGCTAATGATAGGACTCCGTTCCGCTAACAAAAAACTGAAATTATGGAGAGTGCAATTTTTAGAAATCAAGGGAAAAATATTAAATAAACAGTCTATAGTCTATCATCATCAAATAGAAATTCAACCAAGAGTTTCAGAGATAGAAAGAAAAACTCTCCTAGCTGGTCGATTTATTCTGGGGACGAATATTGAGTCACATTCAGGAATTTATAGCTCAAAAATACTGTGGAACTATAAAACTTACATTCCGCACGTCAAAATGTAGTATATCAGACATGCTATTGAAAGCCTTGCCTGATCATAACTATGAAGTTTGTAAGTAAAAATACATATGACAGAAACTATTAATAGTTATTAGGAATAATAGAGGCTGTAATCCACCTTCTTCGTTAAAAATACTTTTGTAGTATACTTGAAGTGCGGAATGTGGGATAAAAATAAACAGGCTTGTGAAAGGGGGTAATGGTTCCTCAAAGACCCACAATTTTTTTCCGTATGTTTTTTTATCGGCGGTGGCCTTGATGACTATGCTCATAGCATAACCACAGACAGCAGTTGTTTTAGGTCTTTACCTGTGATAAAATTAGTAAAAAGAGGAGAAATACATGTCTAGAACTGCTCAATATTTATACCCTCTGGATTCTAGTGTTACATTAATACAAATGGAGAGAGACAAAACAAAGTCAAATTCCAAATTTGCTAATTTTACTTAATGAGTAACTGAACAATGACTAACAATATACGACCATTTGAAGAAGGCAAAGTTTTAATTAAACTTAAAAATTCTGGAAATTATACTTTACAAGAAAAATCATCTTTATTCGAAAAATTAAATGTTAAAGTAGTTTCTACAATTGAAATGTTTGGTATTGAATTTGTAGAGTTACCAGAAACTGGAGAAAATGCTCTTAGCGTACCAAAATTTATTGAAAAATATTCTAAACGCTTTGTCACGTGCGATCGCCTAACTATTTTTATTCAAAAACCAATAGTAATTCAAGTCAAATAACCTTCATTTTAATTGAAGGATGTTTCAATTCGTCGGTTAGATATTTTGACAATA
>JAKQYE010000535.1 GCA_023356605.1 Trichodesmium sp. MAG_R02
GTTAATTGATTGCAGTAATGTAGCCATTAATTTCTCTGATGATAGTTTTTGCGTCATGGGTCTTATTCTACAACACTACCTGTACTTTTTCTCTTCTTACCCCAATTTACTGAGCGGATACGTTTGAAGATATATTAAAAGTAATATTTATCTGAAAAAAAACTAATTATAGTATGGAGAATTTCATGTCGACAGTACGCTATATATAGCGTACCTGCGTAAGTCCTGTTTATTATACTCAATTTTTGTTTCAATCTTAATTAAAACGACTATAAGCATTTGATTAATCGCATTTTATTAGTAGGATAGTTTCTTGGTTAGACCTTATGTATTAGCGCTTACTTCCTTTCTTAGATTCAGATAACAAAGGTTCAATACCCATTCCCGACGGATAATTTTGAGAACTTCATCTAAGCTTTCAATACTTGTCTTTTAATACAGAATATTTTTGGAGATTTATGACAAAATCTCTGTTACAAAAACAACCATTAACTTGGCTGCCGAAACTTATAAATATCCTTGAACACCTTTACCCAAGAATCAATAAAAGCTTCCAGTATGCGCTCTCCTTTTTCTTTGGTTGCCACCTTAGCGTCACCAAAGACACCACTATGAGTCAACTCTCGCGTCAACCAAGCAAAAGGCAAATTTCCCTCCATACTCAACATACTATCTTCTGGCAAACCTTGAGGATATTCGCATACCGCCTTATCCATCTTCACCAAATCTGGCAATATCGATAGCATCATACTGGTTTCAGCATCCCCAGCGTGAATTCCTAACTCCATTTCCTTCTGGGTCAATAATTCTTTACAAGGGTTAGGCACCCGTCCAACAAAGAGTGGAAATAGTAAAAAATCCTCATATTTTTGGTGCAAGTCTCGCGCCACAATCTCAATAACTTGAGGTTGCCCACCGTGGGCATTTAAAAATACCAACTTCCGGAAACCAGAGCGATAGATACTTTCTCCTATTTCCGTCAAAACAGCCATTAAAGTCTGGGCTGAGAGAGTAATAGTGCCAGGAAAATGCCAATGCTCGTTAGATTTGCCGTAATATTGGGTAGGCAAAGCGTAGGCAGGAGTCTCGGCTTCTAGTTTGGCAAGTGCTTTGCCCGTCACATAAGTTGCGATCGCAGAATCAACAATTAGAGGCAGATGAGGTCCATGTTGTTCAATAGAACCTACTGGTTGAATAATTACCACATTTTCCCTATCTTTCATTGTATCAATATCTTGCCAGGTCAGATAGGGGAAAAATCTATCTGGCGGAATAAAATTGTGCATCTTTTTTCAGCGTCATGCTAATCAACTATTTCACCCTCAAAGTTAACATAACTGGTGTAGGAATGTCAACAATATTTGCTATCTGCCCTATCTGCATAAATCTTTCAAGTATTTGTTAGAGTTCTTAGGATTGGTAAAATTGAAAATACTCAAAAGTTAACTCTATAAAGTTTTCAGGATTTCAGGACTGGTAGTCCTGCATAGTAATGGTAAAATATAAATTAAAATTTAATTTTATAGCTATGCACTGTCCTAAATGCCAATCTACTAAAATCATCAAATATGGACATACTCACTACGGTAAGCCTC
>JAKQYE010000536.1 GCA_023356605.1 Trichodesmium sp. MAG_R02
AATTCATTCATCTGACAGTGTTTTTGTTTTTTTTGACCTAGGACCAAAATTCGTCACTACTAACTTGTGAGGTTTCTATGTTTTGTACATGGGCATTATGAATCATTTGCCCTTTTTTAGAGGCTGCTCTACTCCAAACTAATTACTGTATTATAAGCCAGATTAACTGTGCGACTAATTCCTCTCAAGGTAGCTGCCCTCAACATGAGCTTGTAAAAGCATGCGCATTTTGTCTGGTTCAATTTGCCGACGATAGTATAAAGTGTCAAAAGTAGAGCGTGAAAGTTTGTCCACATTTGGGACAATAGTATCGTTGAGTTCCTTTACTGGTTTTTCCGTGCTTATGGGGTTTAGGATGGCCACATAGAGGACATTCCATAATTATTTCCACAATAATGGGACTATATTCATCTTATCATTCCCACACTTTCTTGATTCACTACCTGGGTTATTATACTCAATGTTTGTTTCAATCTTAATTCAAACAACTAGTTATTTTAAATAATAATGAGACACTATCTGGCACAATAATTACGAATAATTTCCAAATCGAGATGTATTGATAGGTGAATACATTCTAGCTCTTTTTAATGCACTAAAATCATGTTCTATGTCATTTAAATCAGGAGAGTATTTTGGCAAAAATATTAATTGGTGACCCCCTGCTTCTACTAATTCTCTGATAACGTTTTTTCGTGAGAATTGGTGAATTATCCGTGCAGCAGTACACTGGGAATTTTTAATGATGGTAATAAATGTTTATCATACCATTGTTCAAATCCCACGGCGTTTAGACTTCCTTTGAATATAATTGGCCCAATTAAATCTTTTTCCTTTTTTCTTCTCCCAGCTACTAAATTTTCTCTTTTACCTCGTTTTCCCTCTTGCTCACCATAAACTTTTTTCCCTTTTTTTGACCAGGCATAAATACAGTCTTGATTATCTTCAAATCCTGATTCATCAATAAATACAAGGCTCTTACTTCCAAATTATTTGATCAAATTTCGAGAGAAAGCTGATAATATTTTATCCTTTCTTCTCTATTTCTTTCTCTATAACGAAGTTGTTTCTTTTTTCTAGGAAAATTCATTCTTTTTAAAGCATAAAATATAGCTGGTTGATTAACTCCAAATTTTTTTAGCTATGTCTGACAATACTCGACTCTATATTTTGTTTTACATCTTTTTCTAATTCTTTCCAATCTAATTTTATTTGACGACTTTTTACCTTAGTTGCTGACAATTTTGGGCGAGATAACCATCTATATATCGAAGCTCTTCCTATCCCAAATGTATGAGCTGCTTTGGTAATTTTTCCGCCATTTTCTACAAAATTTATTACTTTTTGTCTGAAGTCTAAACTGTAAGGCATAGTTCAAAATAGTTTCTAGTTAACTTAATTTTATTATACTTAATTTTTGTTTCAATCTTAATAAAAAAAAACTTAAGATATTTTAAAACTGTGTCATCAAAAATTAAATAAGCTTCTGTATCACCAAACAAATTCTTCTTTAACATTTCGCCATAAATCTTCTGAATTTAAAGACTAATATCTTAAATAGCGATTTATTGTATCATGG
>JAKQYE010000537.1 GCA_023356605.1 Trichodesmium sp. MAG_R02
TCAAGTCTGATGTCAAGTTTACAGCGCTTTTCAAATTGATGAACTACATCGCCATAACCAAAACCTTCTAGGGACGTTTTGCTAACGCAAAGCTCCGCTAACGCTACGCGACATGTTTGCGCAGCATTCCGTCAGGAAAACGCATTTTTGTTATGCAACGTCCCTACTGTGGTCTACCGACATGAAATAAGTCCTGATACCCAATAATGGGGAATTTGCCCTCATATGATGAAAAGCGAAGCGTAACGGACCGTTTTTCAGATGTAACCTACTTTAAAAATTACTTAATGATTAGTTTATTATGGTACTTTTGAATTATAGTAATTGTGCGTTACGGCTAGGGCCTAAAGCACCCTACTGGACCAGACTATTTCCTAACATCAATCTTCAAGAATAAAGAGATTATCGAAATAATTATTATTACCCCATTGATAAATACTAAAATCTTTGATATCTAGAGATAAAATTCGTCCTGTTCTGTTTGACATTTTTCGGCTAAAACAACAAGGGAGGCATCTGCTAAATCCATCGGTAAATCTTTATATTTAGTCATTAATTCTCTAATTCTCAGAACATCGTTATTTTTAATTTCAAATACTTCAAATAATCCCTGAGACATAGGATTAATAAAAGTAATTGCTGCTTCAGCCCCACGACGAGATTGTAAAAAATAACAAGTTTCTGTCACCACACACCAAGTTGTAATTAGAGGTTCATTGTATTTAGCAAAACTCTTTTTAACAGCTTCATGGTAGTTATCATTTTTGTTAGCTAAGGCAACCCAAAATCCCGTATCAACAATAATCATTTATTCTCCCATTTCTTTCATCAAAATTTCCTCGCAATTTTCAGCTAAATCTGGTTCTGCCTCAATACAACCAATAAAACCAAGTTGGTTAAATTTTTCCAGGTGGTTTCTAGAGTCTTTGAATACTTTTTCGTAATAATTTTCTAAGGCATCTCTGATAATTTCATCAATATTTTGTTGAGTTTTTTCTTGGATAAAACCCAGTTTTTGAGCTTGTAATTCGTCGATATTAGTAGCAATTTCCATCCTTTCTTCTTTTTACTAGATACAGCAATCCTATTATAGCAACAGCAGCAATTAATTCCATAAAATTATTTCAGAGTATAGCTATTTTTGAAATGGAAGGGTAAGACACGGATTTTTCAGTTATTTTCTTTCTTCTTTCTTCCTTCTTTTCAATAATCTACTCATACCAATACATAGTGCATTGAAAAAGATAATTGGGCAAGAGAATAGGAACACGAAAATTATCGGCGGCAAAAGTTTTCCAATTAATGGCTCCTCCTAAACAATAAAATAGAGCCACATATTATTGCTTTAATATCACTTCTTTTCTCTATTTTTTTAGTCGCTAATTATCACCGTTTAAACCCCAGATAAAAGTTTTAAAACGTGGAATTTTACCTTAAATACCTTGAATGTTTGGCAAGAAATACATCAAACCAACCTAAGTACAGGAAAAAAACCTTGACTTATGGAACAGGAAAAGGTTT
>JAKQYE010000054.1:0-4166 GCA_023356605.1 Trichodesmium sp. MAG_R02
CATTATTGGTTTCCAATTAAAAATCGAGTCAGAAAGTCAGAAGGAACAATAGAAAATTTTCGCATTGAGAGTTGATTATGCTGTTAAGTTAACGTCCTAACCTTTGCTTCGATTGCTATACTAAAAATACATTTGTCCATTGAAAGCTGAGGAATAAGGTACGCTATATGTAGCGTACCTACGTAAATCCTGATCAACTGTTTTTAACCACATCCTCTAACAAGAGGATAATCCCTCTTTAGACCTGATACATCAAGTGTTGATAAGCTGTGACAGCATCAGCAGGGTCTAGTGTATCTACCTATCGATAGACCTTTAGGATAACTGGTTTTTAGCTTTGTTGATCGCTGCTATCAGTGCATCTACCTCTCCAAAGGTATTGTAAAAAGCTAAGGACGGACGTACAGTGCCACTCACGCCAAACCGTTCCATCGTGGGTTGAGCACAATGATGACCAGCGCGCACCGCAATACCTTCATGATCGAGAAATTTCCCTATATTCTCGGGGGAAATATTATCAAGGACAAAAGACAGGGTACTAACCTTGTCAGCAGCTGTGCCAATCTGGCGCAACCAGGGAATGGTCGCCATTGCCTCAGTCGCATAGGCCATCAAAGCTTCCTCATGTCGAGTCGCTGCTTCCAGACCGATCTGATTCAGATAGTCAATGGCTGCCCCTAAGCCAACTGCCGCTGCCAAGTTCCCCGTCCCTGCCTCAAACTTGGCCGGAATGTCATTAAAGGTCGTTTTTTCAAAGGTGACTTGATCGATCATGTTGCCACCCCCTTGCCAGGGTGGCATCTCTTTGAGCAAAGATGCCTTGCCATAGAGAACACCAATCCCTGTCGGGCCAAAGAGCTTGTGACCCGATAATGCATAAAAGTCAGCTCCCAGTTCCTGGACATTAGTGCGGAAATGGGGCACCGATTGCGCTCCATCAACTACAACAACTGCCCCATAACGATGGGCCATTTCTGTCATCGTTTTGATCGGGAGAACAGTTCCTAAAACATTAGAGACATGACTCAGGGCCACAATCCGTGTCCGCTGGCTAAGCAGTTTTTCATATTCCGACAGCAAAATTTCACCCCGATCGCTGATGGGAGCAACCCGCAGAACAGCCTGTTTTTCCTGAGCCAGAAGCTGCCAGGGCACAATATTCGAGTGATGCTCCAGAGTCGTCAAGACAATCTCATCCCCAGCACCAATGCGTTTCCTGCCGTAGCTCTGGGCCACCAGATTAATCGCTTCAGTTGTTCCTCGGACAAAGATAATTTCCTGGGCTAAACTCGCACCCAGAAAACGCTGGATTTTCTCTCGCGCATCCTCATAGGCATTGGTTGCCCGCGCAGCCAGTTTATGGGCCCCCCGATGCACATTTGAATTATCTCGTTCGTAGAAACGAGACAGGGTATCGATGACAATCTGGGGTTTTTGACTGGTCGCCGCATTATCCATCCAGATCAGCGGCTTGCCATGCACCTTTTGGTGCAGAATGGGGAAATCCCGTCGTACCGCTTCCACATCAAACCCATCAATAGGCATTTGGGCTCCTTCCTGCTCTGCGGACGCCCCCAATGGTTTTGACTTTGGTAAAAAGTAAAAATCGGGAGTGCTCCCAGTGGGGGTGGGAACTGCTATCGGCCGAGCAGTCACAAACTCATGCAGATCTGTTTCGCTCTTCGGAAGGTGACTTGCACTCTGTGCCAAAAAGTCCAGCTGCCCCATGAGGTGGGGCATAAACTCTGTAGCACTCTGTTCCTCTAACGCTTCCATACTGTTGAGGTCCCCCGATGCTCGATCTTGCCCGTGGCGACCTTGCTTCTCTGTTTCGGGAACAAACTTTTCTGTGGGCGTCTGGTCAATTTCTGGTAGTGTGCTGCCTGGAACCTCAGAGGAACTGGGGGTCAGCATAGAGGAAACATCCGCTAAGAAGTAATAATCAGTCTCGCCCTCCTGGGTCAAAGGCTCTGATGGCGGTGATTGCTGAGATGTGGGCATTTCCCTCTGCAACCTTTGCAAGCCACTTTCCAACCCTGGTGACTCTGGGGCCTTTCCGCTCCCCCTTTGCCCTTGTCCGTCAGAGACTGGCTGCCCAGACCCCGGCAATGACATCAAATCAGGGGTCCCGGTAGTAATGTCTGGAACCACAGAGGAACTGGAGGTCAGCACAGAGAAAACATCCGGCAAAAAGTAATAACCAGTCTCACTCTCCTGGGTCAAAGGCTCTGATTGCCTTGATTGCTGAGATGTCGGCGTTTTTCCCTGCAACCTTTGCAAGTCACTTTCCAATCCCGATGACTCTGGGGCCTGTCCCCTAACTTTTTGCTCTTGTCCGTCAGAGACAGACTGTCCAGAACCTGACAATGACATCAAATCAAGGGCCGCTGTACTCTTAGGAATGGAACTAACCCCTTGTTCAAATGCTCGTATCAACTCAGCTTCGCTGGGCAGAAAATCCCTGGGGTTGGGATCCCCCATGCTGGGGATACTGTTGAAGAACCCTGAGGAGTGACTGGGTCCCTGACTACCTAACCTCTCCAGTTCGGCAACCCGCGTTTCCGATGCGGTCCCACCGTTTCCAGCCGTCTCATCTGCCCGAGCAGGAGACAAATCAGGTGCCACTACTGAAGTGACTTCTGGCAAAAAGTAATAGCCCGGACTGCTCCCATCCACCGTCGGCATTGATTGCCCGGATGGGAGAGATGATGGTGTTTTTTCTTGGGAGTTAGGGGAGGGGGCTAGGATATGGCCGCTAGCAGGTTGCATTGGTGCCTCAGAAACGAGTAACTCTGGGTTTTCGCTTCTTGCAAGTTGGGTGGGTGCCTCTGAGGCTAGGGGATCTGGAGTGTGGCTCCTAGCCTGTTGTGTGGAGGTCTTAGACCCGGGGGGAGTTGGATTTTCCCCGCTAGATTGCATTACCTGCATGCTAGAGGCCAGCATCTGGGAACCTGGCATCATTATCCCTTGCATGGCCTCAGGCATTGAGGGCATTGGGGGAAGCTGAGCTAGAAGGTGGTTAACTAGCCCATCAAACATCTCCGGATCTGATAGATCCCCAACACTTGACAGCTCGAGCTGTTGCTCTGCCTGAGGCGACGGAGAAAAATTAAAATCAAGTTGCTCACTCATAGTTATGGTAGGTCGTAATATCTACATTTTCTAGGATTCCAAGAGCATCGGGCACCAAAGCCACCACTGAAAAATAGAGTGTCACCAAGTAAGTGGCAATTGCCTTGTTACTAATGCCCATCAAACGCACCGAGACACCGGGCACTTGCTCTCCAGCTAAGCCTGTTTTGTGTAATCCTACTACTCCTTGAGCAACTTCGCCCACTCGCATTAGCAAGATATTAGTTTTCCCTTCGTTAGAGATCTTTAACTTGTTACTGGAAATGATGGGAACGCCGCGCCAGGTGATAAAAGGTGAGCCCATAATATTGACTGTGACAGGTGGAACACCCCGAAGCGTGCATTCACGGCCAAAAGCAGCGATCGCTTTTGGGTGGGCCAGAAAAAATGCTGGTTGCTTCCACACCTTCGAGAACAGTTCATCCATATCATCTGGGGTGGGTGACCCTGTGCGAGTGGAAAATCGCATTGAGGGGTTGGCGACATGGAGCAAGCCAAACCCATTGTCAGGGTTGCCATTACCATCATTGTTGATGATTTCCCATTCTTTGCGTTCCATTAACCCTTCAATGGTCAGGCGTAACTGCTCTCGCACTTGATCCGTGGCATTGCTGTAGAGGTCACCTACCCGGGTGTGAACGCACAAGGTAGTCTGGACAATATTTAGGGGATACTCTACGGGATTGTCATCATAGTCAACGAAGGTTTGGATGATTTCTGGTTCCCCTTCGTGACCGCTCATGATTTCTATATTTTTTTCGCCGTCCTCGTTAGCGGCGTCATCTTCTGTCAACCTTACATCCCGACGGTTAACCCGGTATGTCCCCCCTGATACCTCAACCCAGGGGAGAAGCTTGAGTAACCACCGAGGGGTCTTACCACACATTTGGGTTGCTGTTTTGGTGGTGGTAGCCAGATTTCGGGCTGTTCGAGTACTGAGACTTTGTTGATTTCCCGCTGGCTGATTGGTGAATGTCATAATTGATCCTCTTGAATCTTAACTATTTCTTTGGGATTGGAGAAACTCATAGACT
>JAKQYE010000054.1:4266-29254 GCA_023356605.1 Trichodesmium sp. MAG_R02
CAGATTTCGGGCTGTTCGAGTACTGAGACTTTGTTGATTTCCCGCTGGCTGATTGGTGAATGTCATAATTGATCCTCTTGAATCTTAACTATTTCTTTGGGATTGGAGAAACTCATAGACTGTGATTGTCGAGTCTATAGGCCCATCACCAAAATTGGGCATGGCTATTGAGCCATCTATTACTACCTTGGGTTCTCTATACTGTTGTTGTTGAGTTTATCCGGTCGACCGTGAATTTCTTTAACAATTTGTAACCGATATTCCGCAGATCTTCATATATCCCACATTCCGCACTTCATTATGTAGCACAAAAAGATACATGAATTATCATCAGAATTTGAACCAACAAATTAACCTACATTTCGCACTTCAATTTGTAACATGAAAATTAGTATAAAATTCGTAGCTTGCTTAAGTATTTATACTACAAAAAATATCTTCATTTACCTTGATCAGGAGTCAAATTCTCAGGAAAATATTAAGTATAAATACTTACTTAATCCTTAACTCCTATTGACCACTATAATTTTCTTCTTACTTTTGACTTTTGAATGCATGACTTTTAGCTTCTATTTTCATACTACATTTTGTCGTGGGGAATGTAGGTTATAATTATAGTACCCACCGTAGATCGCAATAACTAAACGTAACCACATAGGGTTGAATTTTACACGTTCTACCAGCTTTAAGTCCCTCTGTAATGCGCTCTGTAATGCGCTTTTGAACAGTAACTTATGGCCAGGAAGCTCAACCTGTTGTCTTCTTGTTCACTCTTTGTAATTAGTTTTCTGCTTTTGGTAAGCTGCTTGAACAATAGCAAGATTGGTTTGAAATTCCTGATATTTGGCAAAATTAGTTTCCTTGAATTTCTGCCATATCTTCTTAGTAGGTTGGGTTGGTTCTTTCGGTTTATTATAGTCGTTTCACAATAGAATTGAGACAAGTTTTTTTTGCTATGAAACTATTTCAGGTGAAAAAATATCTCATCCTTATTTAAAAGAACTATAGTGATACCATTTCTTTATGAAGTTGCACCTAAAAAAAGTTTTTGTTTGTAGTGGGACAAGAGCCTTATCTATCTTAGGCTTGTTGCCTTACTACGGCTCTAATTATACCATTCAACCGGATATGAGACAGCAAATTCTTCCTTGGTAAGGTACACTCCGGAGCGGGTAAGGTGCCCACACTAGAAACATTTAATTGTTAATATTTGTACTTCATATATTTAGAATCCGCTGTATAAGATCAATGATATAAACACCACGGAGAGATAAAACTATGGAAAAAATACCAGTTCCCTCTCGTATTCATTATGAATTATTACTTCAATTATTAGAAAAAAAAACAATAGTGGCAGTAGATTATAATACAAAGGAGTCTCAAAAAGTTCAAGAACTTATTGTGACTTTGAGGAAAGCTTTAACACTGCAAAAACAGTTAGAAGAATGCTGCAAACAAGCCAATTTATCAATAGAATATTACTGGTCTCTAAATGAAACTAAAAAGTTTTAAACCCTACTTACTTGGTAGTAAATTTTGTCCTGCAAAAAAATTGATTTTCAAGTTTGTTAAATATAACTCTTTACTAGGTAATTTATAACCACACTCACTATTTAAATAACTGTTAGAAAATTGATGAAAATATAAAATACTTAAATTTCAAAGCTGACGAATCTTAAAGAAAAAGTAAGCTTTTGCTGCGACATGCTTCTGTATAAATAGACATAGACATCGTTCAAGTTAAACATAACAAAGGAACAAAAAATGGATGATAAACTTATGTTAATGATTCCTGGGCCAACTCCAGTGCCAGAAACAGCATTACTCGCAATGGCTAAACATCCAATAGGCCATAGAAGTGGTGACTTTTCCAAAATTATGGCAGAGGTGACAGAAAACCTTAAATGGTTACATCAAACTAAAAATGATGTATTGATCTTAGCATCTAGTGGGACTGGAGCTATGGAGGCAGGTATGATTAATTTCCTAAGTCCAGGCGATCGTGTACTATGTGGATGTAATGGTAAATTTGGCGATCGCTGGGCAGAAGTCGCGACAGCTTATGGTCTCCAAGTTGAGAAAATTACAGCAGAGTGGGGCCAAGCTTTAGACACAGACAAATTTCGTCAACACCTAGAAGCAGATAAAAACAAACAAATTAAAGCAGTTATCCTTACCCACAGTGAAACTTCTACAGGTGTTTTAAATGATATAGAAACTATTAATGGTTATGTTAAAGCTCATGGTGAAGCTTTGATTATTGTAGATGCTGTCACGAGTCTTGGGGCAGTCAGCATACCAGTAGATGAGTTAGGTCTGGATGTTGTTGCTTCTGGTTCTCAAAAAGGTTACATGATACCTCCTGGTTTAGCTTTTGTGGCAGTGGGAGCTAAAGCTTGGACTGCTTATGAAACTGCTAAGTTACCACGCTACTATCTTGACTTAGGTAAGTACCGTAAAGATGCAGCTAAAAATACTACACCCTTTACCCCACCAGTAAATTTGTTCTTTGCTTTGCAAGCGACACTTAGAATAATGCAAACCGAAGGATTAGAAAATATTTTTGCTCGACATGATCGCTTAAAGGGGGTAACTCGGGCAGCTATCAAAGCTTTAGGGTTGCCCTTACTGGGGCCAGATACAGTAGCTAGTCCTGCTGTTACGGCAGTTGCTCCGCCACCAGAAGTAGAGGCCGAAAAAGTACGGGCTATTATGAAAAAACGTTTTGATATTGCTTTAGCTGGTGGACAAGACCACTTGAAAGGGAAAATTTTCCGCATCGGACATTTAGGTTTTGTCTGTGAAAGAGACATCCTGAGCGCGATCGCTGCCTTAGAAGTTACTTTGATAGACTTGGGATACGAATCTTTTACTCCAGGAGCAGGCATAGCTGCTGCTTCTAGAGTTTTAGTTACGTCATAATTAAACTCTTAAGTAGTTAGACAAAATTTATTACACAAAGATTAAATTGAAAACCCCTATCCAGCCTCCATACTAAATATGCCTAACGTGTAAATATTTCTGTCCGATCACTTAGTTTAGTAATTATAGCAATCCTAAATTTGTTGTGATAACTCATATAACAGTTAACTCTAACTGAAACCTTTGAAATTTTGACCCCTGACTCCTGAACTCCTAATTGGCATCAAAATACTACAACTTAAATAGGATTGCTATAGTATTGACACTTTTCCCGGCCTAAAGGCCCGAAACTTCCTGCCTGGCCAAACTTCAGCTGATGACTAATAGCTGACGACTGAATGATTACTTTAGTTAAACTCATATGAATGATTACTTTAGTTAAACTCATAAGTGTTTTGTAGCCAATCAAATATTTTATCTAACTGTTCTAAAGTAACTAAACCATATTGCCACAAAATCATCGACAAAGCATTAAAGTCTGATTGAGGATATGGTAATTCTAAAAGAATACTAGCTCGTTCAGCAGTTGCTATAGAAGCTGAAGAGATAGATAATTCATTTTGTAAAAAATTGATAAAGCGAGTATAGTTTGTTGATGTCATAGTTGATGTTCACCTCCTTTTTTTTAATAAAACATTTTCCTAACTCTTATTCTCAAGAAGATACAGCCTTTTCCGTTGTTATTAGGTACACCTAAGGGGGAAAGATGCCTGCAATAAATGATTTTCACCATTTACCCTGTAGATCATTTCCCCAAAATTTGCTACATATAGCAATCCCAAATAAGTAGTGGAAATTCAAAAACTAGAAATAAACTCCAAAACTATTGCCCATTGTGTATTATCCCCAAACCCAAAACCCAAAAAGCGGTAATATTTTGGACACAAATAAAATAGGATTGCTCCATATCCTATAGCAGTTCTCTAAAATAAAGCTATAGTTATACTTACCAAAGACTTCATTTATTAAGAATACTAAGTCCCAGCAATATTTTTAACTATATATAGGCAAATAGTGAATATATATTCTCCATTTCCATCCCCCCTAATCCCTACTATAAAACAAGATATAGCAATGTTTTTAAGATTTAGTATTACATATTCGAGATAACTTATAAGTCTATCGAATTAATATTTTTTTACCTTGATTAAGCAATTATTGATAATCATAAAGCCAGTATTTTTATGCATACAACTATCATAATGACAGTTTTTTATCTGTTCTATAGCTCTAAATTTTTTAGAACCAAATTCAAAAATTTTCTGATTAACTAAAAAAAGCTGGATATTACCTATCTAAATAACAAGATGGCTGTAGCTTCCTTCGATTTTGATCTACATAAGTCACCTTGCCTATTCCGCAAAATTAGTCAATATACCAATCCTAAATCTGGCATGTAAAATCACTAAGCCTCTTAAAAAATAGCTCCAACTCCTATTCCTTAAGTCTATCGAATTAATATTTTTTACCTTGATTAAGCAATTATTGATAATCATAAAGCCAGTATTTTTATGCATACAACTATCATAATGACAGTTTTTTATCTGTTCTATAGCTCTAAATTTTTTAGAACCAAATTCAAAAATTTTCTGATTAACTAAAAAAAGCTGGATATTACCTATCTAAATAACAAGATGGCTGTAGCTTCCTTCGATTTTGATCTACATAAGTCACCTTGCCTATTCCGCAAAATTAGTCAATATACCAATCCTAAATCTGGCATGTAAAATCACTAAGCCTCTTAAAAAATAGCTCCAACTCCTATTCCTGTAGAAGGCAGAAGGGTTAGAGAGGAATTTGAAAAAGTTACTTTTGATAACCGAATCTGGTATGAGAAGGTATCTTTCAAGTTACGGCCATCTTTAAATAATACCAATTTCAAAAAACAATGTTACTAATAGTCAGGAAAATAAAAAGATTTTACAGGAAATGTCCCTTTTACAAAAAAGATAATTTCCGACCTCAAAAAATGGTATTGAAGCGATTCATTGTGACTCCTAATTCCCAACACCTGACACCTGACTCCTGAGCTCTAAAAAAATCCCTATTTATTTAATGTTAGTGAAATTAAAGTTCCTCAAAATACATACTGCTTACTATGGGGAAGAGATTTTGAACTTCTAGTCATTCCAAATAAGAGTGGGACACTTTTTCAGCTAAAACCCTTTCAAGCCAAGAAGACCTGGTCTCAATCTTAACCAGAATGACTATATATAGCAATTCTATGAGTGATCGGGGGCAAAAATCCTACTGCTTTTTAGGGAACAGGAAACAGAGAATAGATAATAGGTAAGAGTTTCAAAAGTTTTATTTACTTTTTGATTTGTCTCAACCTATTTAGTATTCTTATAGCAGTTTTCATTAACACAAAATACAAAGATTCTGACTTAAAGTCAGAAGGCAGAGGAGAGAAGTTTTGTAGCCTACCCTTGTGAAAACCTCTATAATGCAGTTATTTGACATCCTCCCCGGCCTAAAGGCACTGAGTTTCCTACCTAGCCCTAGCCCCTCGGTGGGTTGAAATCTCACAGGCCGCTGCTACTTTGCCAGTAGTCTTATGCTTACGGACCTGTCTGTTTAAAGTCTCGGATCGGCCACCTGGGACTAATGTATTTTTTGCTACATTTTCGTCTCGATAGAACGACCTTCCGCGACGCGACCATGTTTAGCCCCACGAGGTTGCATCCAACATCCGTAGGATGTGGGTTCCCAACGGCTAATTACTCTGAGATCCCGACTGTATTTTTATTCTGATCCATTCTAAAAATGTTCAGAACTTCCTCCGACCTAAAGTAGAGAGGTTGTATGCGACGTCCCTAAGGGAGAACAGGGAATTGATAGAGAATATCGTCAGATATATTTGTCCCTTGCTGCCCTCAACGGGTCAGCCCGAAATACTAATATGGATAAGCTCGAATGACCGAAAACTAGACACTTTTAAAAAGTCCTAAAAATACTAAAACCCCTATATATTAGTACTTTGATATTTAATCACTAAGCCCTAAGTATTCAAGGAGACATAATATTACCCAGAAACCGGGTTATGATACGAAATTGAGTCAGGTCCAAAAACAATAATTAAGGCCATAAGCCAAGTTTCATGTTTGGGTACATAAGTTCTATCTACAATACAGTATTTTTTTTCAAAAATCATCAAACTTTTGATAGGGTCCTTCAAGGCAAGGAGACATTACAGTAGGAGTTGTTTCTTTCATCTTCAGAAAGCTTCGAGGTCAAATCTTTGATTTACAAGGTATAGTCATTCCAAATAAGAATAGGACACTTTTTCAGCCAAAACCCTTTAAAGCCAGGAAGACCTGGTCTCAATCTTAACCAGAATGACTATATCTTTTAGATTATAAAGTTGTATGAGTCTACTTCATGAAGCCTATACAAACCTAGACAGGCTTGCTGTTCAATTCCTGCTTCAACCAAGGGAGACGGCACCTTCAAGTCCACAGGCGTTCACCGATAAGCTATCGGCATTCTTTGTCCAATTTTCGAGATTGATTGACCCATTCAAGTCCCTGTCCATAACTTGCCCACAATTTTGACAATGATAAACCCTTTCACGTAGGGGCATATCTTGTATATTTGGGCAGACTGAACAAGTTTTTGAACTGGGGAACCACCTATCTACTATGGTTAACAAAAAGCCAAAACATTCTTGTTTATAACTTAACAATTCTCGAAAACGATATAATCCTAAATTAGATAAGGCATCGGATAATTTATGGTTAGCCATCTAGCCTAAATACGTTTAAGTCCTCTACGAGAATATGTTGATAAGTTTTAGCTAATATCGATGTAATGTTTTGACACTGACTCCGGCTAAATTAGCAAATTCATTCGGTCTATAGTGCATCCTAGACATTATGTACAGGTATGTCTAGTATTGTACAGGTTTTTGTCTTCCAGAAAAAGCTCACGAACCCCTATTTTTTATTAGTATCAATTGCTCAAGGTATCTAATTTTTAGTAACTATTATCCTATCTCCTACTTTCAAACCTAATTCTGTGACACGTCCTCCTCGTACTTCAATAACTTGATCGACTGGCACACCCGATCCATATAGAGGACAAGGGTCGACTAAACAAGGAGGAACATCAAGAGCGATCGCCTTAACTATACCAGACCGAAGAAAAATCATATCAAGAGATATTTTACAATTTTTCATCCAGAAGTTAACCTTGCGAGGTGGATCAAAAGAGAATAGCATTCCCCGATCATTAGCTAATTTATTTCTGTACATCAAACCCATTGCTTGCTGTTTGGGAGTTTTCGCCACCTCCAAATTAATTGCTGTACCAGATATTTGAGCTTGGGCTGTAATTGGCAATACCTGACCTTCCTGAGATAGCTGAAAATTTGATATGTGTTGAGCTTGTGCTTCAATGCTAATAGACTCATAAAATATGATAAAACTTATTTGTAGCAAAGAGCAAACCAAAAACAGAATTATTCGAGACTTAGAAAAAATAAACTTACTACCCATAACAACATCTCAAGTTTTATAACAAAAGGACTTGCCCATCACCACTACATATAGTTATTCTTGGTGATTACTTTAGAAAATTGAGACTATAATTAGTGATTTTGCGTAAGTCCTGAACAATTTATACCAATTTAATAAATGTTTGCTATAAATGAGTCGGGGATTGTTTAGAAGTTAGGACTCAGGAGTCAAGAGTTAGAATGAGCGTCTTTAATACCATTTTCTCACCTGGAAATTATCTTTTTTTTGTCCAAGGGACATCTCCTATAAAAGATTTTTATTAGCTCTACTATTCGTAACATTCTTTTTTGAAAGTAGTATTACTCAGTAGTTACATATGTAGTACTCCGCCTTGGATAATTGTGGAGAGAGATGGACAACGCCTAGAAAGGAAGTAAAATGCTACCACTGAAATTTCTCTTGACAAAATAATTATAATAGACTGCCATTACATTGCACCTCGATCACATATATAGTTATTTTAAATAAGAATGGAAAACTTTTCATACTGGAACCTAGTTATAGCAAGAAATATTTGTATCAATCTAAATCAAAATGACTATAGCTTTAAGTTTCTCTCAGAACATACCCAATACCACGGACAGTCTGAATTAATCTTTTTTCACCTTCTCTCTCAATTTTCAGGCGCAAGTATCTAATATATACCTCAATTACATTAGACTCACCCAAAAAATCATAACCCCAAACGTTTTCCAAAATCTGTTCGCGACTCAATACTTCACGAGGATGCTCCATTAGAAACTTTAACAATTCAAATTCTTTCATAGTCAACTCAACACTACGACCATGAGAAAAGACCCGCCGACTAGCAAAGTCCAGAATCAAATTTCCAAATATCAACTGGTCTTTGTCTGATGTATTAGGTTGCAAATAAAACCTGATTATTTCTAAAAATCCATCACTTTTATAGGGCTTGAGAAAATAATCATCAGCTCCAGACTCAAGACAAGCAACTCGATCTTCTACTTGATCACGATCCATCAAAAGTAATAGGGGCTTATTATTACCCATCTTCCTCAGACTACTACATAATGATAGTCCAGATTCACCAGCCAACACTCGGTCAATCACGATTAAAGCAGGTTGAAGCTCCATAGCTCTAAGAAAACCTATACTTGAGTTATTAGCAATAATAGGGTGATAGCCCGACTCTTTTAAGTCTAGACTTACATATTGGGCTAGAATTTCATCAGTCTCTATGATTAAGACAGAAAGGTTTTGGTCAACAGTTAGAGTATTCATATTAAGACTCACTTAGTGTTAGATTTACATCACTTAATATAAACCTTATTTTTCTAACACATTGGAGTTAGTCTAGCACTGAGAATTGTTACAAAAATAAAAACAAAGTGTTGTTAGACCAGGGATAAAAACTAGCAAACAGCAGACTCAAATACTATTTTGACCAAAAAATCGGGTTTAAGCCTTGACTCTAAAACATATAGTCATTTCAAAAAGAGATGGAAAACTTTTTCTGCACCAAACGCGAGTTATAGTAAGAAATACCTATCTCAGTCTAAATTCAAATGACTATAAGTCCACAAACTCCAGTTAGTACTTCTCTAATCTCACACAAGAGCTAGCTCTTGAAACAGCCACTCCAGGCTACAGATACATTAAGCCTGGCAATTCCCGGTAAAAGTCCGGAAAACTGTTTATAGCAATGTAGGAACCTTCTAAAAGTCAAGGTGGGGAGAATATCACGGCAGTTCAACAGAAGTTGGCTTAGCAACATGTGGTAGTCCCCACCCCAATTTCTCGCGGAGAATATGAAAAAACTCTGGTGGTTTAAGTCGAATAAAACGCGCTTTATACTGTGATTGTTTGACTCGTACCCTGTCCTCTTGTAGAACATAACATCCCCCATTACCATCTACAACCATCATTAAACGATCTGGACTGGCTGGAAAAACAGTTATAAGTTCAGTATCAGCAAAAACCAAAGCGCGGGATGCAAGAGAATGGGGACAAATAGGTGAGAGCTCTAAAACTGGAACACCTGGTGCGACAACAGGACCACCTGCAGATAAAGAATAACCCGTAGAACCAGTAGGAGTAGAAATAATAATACCGTCAGCTGCAATATCTATAGGGGCGTGCCTACCAATTTGAATTTCAAAATGGCACATACAAGTCATCGGTTCCCGATGTAAAACCATTTCATTCAAACAGAGAGCTTCCCAAAATAACTCATCATCCCGGAACAGACCTACTTCTAGCATAGTCCGTTCTTCTACTTCATAGTTTCCTACTAGGATCTGTTCAATAGCTGGATATAAATGATTGACAAGAGTCTCAGTCAAAAAACCCATGTGACCAGTATTGACAGTTAATAGTGGAATGTGTGAGGGGGCAGCTTGGCGAAATGCGGCTAAAACAGTACCATCTCCTCCTAACACGACGGCAAATTTCATATCTTTTGTAAAACCAGAGGGAACTAGCTGGTCTATAGGAGTGTGGCATACAGGATGTTCTAGATTAGGAGAACCTAAAATTCCTTGCGCTCCAACAGCGATATGAACATCATAGCCATCGGCTTTCAGCTTGTCTTTTAATTCATTAGTTATCCGACAAGCTATGGGTTTAGCATCGTTATAAATAATTCCTATTTTAGACACTCGAAAAAATCTAGTTCAGGGCAGTTAGAAGCTTTAGAAGAAAAAAGGCTTGTTTTTAGAAGTTGTTTTTCCTAATTTCGCTTGTTCGTATTCTATTTCCTTCAATTTTTTCATAATCCGACTATAGTATTCTTGTAGATAAGACTCTAGAGTAGTTATTTCTTTAGGGTTAATGTCAAATATAGAATAAACATCGTCCATAGAAGCTGTTAAAGGCTGATCGCTGGCTAATACTTCTGCAAAAGCAAGTCTGTCTGCCACATTCCAGCCCCATTGAAATGACCTAGTAAACTGACGGAATATACGCAATAAGTTAATATTAGTACGAGTAACTTTGGCCTTTTCACCAGAAAGTCGTTCACACATCCGAATAATTTCATTGGCATCCCAGGCACGAAAACCTACTACTGGAAAACTCTTATTTTCTGTTTCAGGAACTGAAAGAGCGCGGACAGCAAATTTGGCAATATCTTGAGTATCCATGTATGCAATAGCTGTTCCTTGACCAGGCACCCAGACTGCTTGCTTATCTAGAATTGGTACCGCATATTGACCGATTAATCCTTGTAAAAAGCCACAGGGTTTTAATATGGTGTATTTTAAGCCAGATTCAGCAATAAAAAGTTCAGTACACCGCTTAATTTCTAAAAGAGGAACGTGAGGGTATTTTTCTGCATTTAAAAATGAGAGAAATACGAAACGTTCTACACCCTGAGCTACAAGAGCTTGAATTAGTGATACTTTTCCTTCCCAGTCTACCTGTTTTATACTTAGAGAATCTGTTGGTCTTGAAGTGGCAGCATCTATAACTGCATCAACTCCTTCTAGGGCTGGTATTAGAGTTTTAGGTTTACAGAGATTTCCTCCTATTAGTTCGGCTCCCCACTCTTTTAAGAAGGATGCTCTACTATAACTTCTTATCAAACAGCGTACTTCATTACCTTCATCTAGGGCTTGACGTACTATTTGTCTGCCAAGAGTACCAGTAGCCCCTATAATTAATAGTTTCATAAAAGTTTTGTTACTTATATTAAATAGTCATTCATCACTTTAGCAAGTTTATCTCATTTTTTTACAAAACTTAACATTTTAAGTGTATTTGTATTTGTATTTTTAACTTGATCTATTCCTAAAATATCCCTTTATATTCTAGTTAGCATTCTCCACAGGATGAAAAAGAGGAAGTACTCCTGAGTAAAGTGCTGCGCGCAACTCAGAAGTCAGAAGTCATCTTAATGGTACATTTGCCCAAGGAATGCTCTGCAAACATATTGGGAAAAAAAAGAGCACTTAGCAATGTTTGTGCCTTAAATGCACAGTGCTATACCCTAAATCTGGAAGTTATAGCCCTAGGTGCAAGCCAGAAGTCATAAGTCAGCAGTCAGGAGTCATCAATAAGATGAGTTTTAGGATTTAGTGATCTCCTAACCTTGGTTTTGACTGTTATAGTTATTCCTCTCCTTGTAATTTAAGTAAGAGGAAACCTCCTGCTAAACCAATCAAGATAACAGAAAAAGACAAAATAGCTGCATTAAAAATTTCACTACTCATATTCTTAAAATACTCCAACATAAAGTGTATATATATTTTAAGCCATGATGAAAATACCCGTAAGTAAAATAAATTGGACAGTTCCTCGTTTAGCAATAACCATTGGAGACCCTGGAGGTATAGGGCCGGAAATAGTTATGAAAGCTTTAGCAGATCCGAGGGTGACAGAAAATTGTGATTTGACAATAGTTGGCAGTCGTCAAATTTTGCAAGAAACTTATCAAAAACTATCTCTGGAAAAACTTGTCTATTGGGAAAATTTGAAAATTTTAGATGTAGAGTTTGATGGCAAATTAGAAGATATTTCTCTTGGGAAAGGTAATGCTGTGAGTGGGGAAGCTAGTTTTTGTTACATGGAAACAGCTATCGCTCAGACTTTAACTGGAGAGTTTCACGGTATTGTCACTGCCCCTATTTCCAAGACTTGCTGGCAAACAGCTGGCCATAAATATCCTGGCCAAACAGAACTTTTAGCAGAAAAAGCAGGAGTCAAAAAGTTTGGAATGTTATTTGTTGCCCATTCACCCCACAGTAATTTTGTACTTCGTTCTCTATTGGTTACCACACATATACCACTATGTCAAGTACCAGTGACTTTAACACCAGAATTAATGAGTTGGAAACTAGAATTACTAGTGGAAAGTTTACAAAAGGATTTTGGCATTTCTAGACCCAAAATTGCTGTTGCTGGTTTAAATCCTCACAGTGGAGAAAATGGGCAATTAGGAACAGAGGAAAAAGATTGGTTAATTTCTTGGTTGGACAAAGAAAGCGATCGCCGACCAAATATACGACTTGATGGGCCAGTACCACCAGATACAATGTGGGTCAAACCTAGTCAAGCTTGGTTAGGTTTACAAGCATTGACTTACGATGCCTATCTTGCACTGTACCATGACCAAGGCTTAATTCCGATCAAACTCATGGCTTTTGATTTAGCTGTCAATACTACGATTGGTTTACCATTTGTTAGAACTTCCCCAGATCACGGCACAGCATTTGATATAGCAGGTCAAGGTATTGCTGATGCTACGAGTATGAAAGCAGCAATACAGTTAGGGAAAGAGTTAGTTTTACAGAGAATTTGAGCGGGTAGGTCTAAATTAAATACTGAAAAAAACTGTCAGGGTGGGTTTAGCTAAAATGCTTGATATAAGAACAATGACGTTGCATAACAAAAATGGGTTTCATGTCCCTAAGCGTTATGTCCCTACAGTCTCAAAAGTTTTAATTCCTAAATCTATACCTATTGAATTATCCGTTTTAGGCAATACTTCTGGTAAAACTTCTACTACAAAACTTAGGAAATATCCATCGTAGTAATATTTTATGAGAATTAGTATAGGCATTATAGTTTTTCTATGTTGAGGACTGTCCTTGACTTATGACCTCTAACTCCTGACTTCTGCTATACTTATTTGTGGAGTATTTTACTTAGTAAATCTATAATCTAAAATATAGCAATCCTAAATCATCCGTAAAAATCACTAGTTTTCTTGAAAAATAGCTTCAACCCCCCGCTCCTTTTGTATTCTGCCTTCTGCCTTCAGCATAAGTGCCTTCTAGCAGTCCATCTCTTTGACTTTCCAGATAGGATTGCTATATGAAGATATACAAATAGCTAGTATAAAGAAGCCGACAAATTTTATTGTTAGGAAAAAATGCTTGCTAATAAAATTATATTTCAGCTCATATTCTGGGAAAAAATTAGGCAATGTAAGAAAAATTTAATACCTAAAAATATACCTATTAAAGAATGAGCCAGCAAAAAATAAAGTTCTTAGAAACTCAAAAATTATCTTAGATAACCTAAAAGAAAATGTCCTTTGCTATCCAGGGAAAAATGGATTATGAAACTTTAGGGAAAACAGGAGGAATTAGCACAACTCCTGGAACACCACAATGGGCACTTGCTATTAAGTTAAAACTACAATGTGTTCTGAAAAAAAGTATAGTTGCTAATGCAGAACAATTAAAAGCATGGTTTGAATTAATGAAACAACCAGCAGCTTATGAGCAATTACTTGATGAGCAAGGAAAACTATTCAATAGTTATGAAGAATTATGTCGTGCTCAACCACCTTATGGACTAGGTTGTGAACCGAAAGAAATTGAACAATTAATTAGTGGACTCGAATCAACAGAAACAAAAAAAGTTGACATACTAGAAGATCCACTTAAATATTTAGGAAATCCATCAAATTATTTTCATAAATTCTCTAAACTTGTGGAAGCTTGCCCAGACAATCAAGTTTTAAACGCATCTAAAATAGGAGAAATATTAGATTATGCTCATAGCACTGCTCAACTATGGAGAAAACGATGGGAACATTTGGGATGGTTGGAACAATCAAAAAGTAGCGGAAGAGGTTTTTATCAAATTACTGAATCAGGAAAAACTGCGGTAAAAAATTGGTTGGAACAACAGCCAAAAGACAAATTAAATAAACAATTATGGGTAGTAGTTGCTAGAAATCCTCAAAAAGCAGCAGAAAAGTTAATTAAGTCATTTGAAACTGAAGATTTAAGAGAAATTCACAAACTAATTGGGGAATCTTTTAGTCAAGAGTCAACTGTATAGCAATCCAATCTCAAGATTGAAATAAACGGGCTGCTTTCAGGGAATAGACAGAGGACAAAAGGTCCAATAAATAGGAGTTGGAGCTACCTTTTTTAATAAGTCCAGTGGTTTGAAAAGTGACTTATAATTACTATATTTCCTGAAGATATGTAATAAAAATTAATCTGTAGTTATCATCAGCTTTACCTAATTAATAAGTTTTAATATTTAGGTAGTCCTGTAGATGTAGTGATATTCATAAGTAAACCCCTTTTACTGTCAGGAGTCTAACTGCAAAAATCACTACTTGTACACCACTACCAATATTTATAGGTTTAAGCTGAACAGCTATCGGTCAATCTCTTTCATAGGAACTTAGTTATTAACCCAATTCCAAATCATTGGTTGTGAAGCATTTAAATTTTATAAATGTCCTCAGATTGTTTTGTATTTTTATAGTGCTAAAAAATATTTTTTTTCCCTCAATATAATTTGAATTTACATTCTGCAATATAATCGGAATCCCATGGCGTTAAGGGACATTTTGACACACAGATCTTTAATATTAGAACTTATAACCCATAGAGGAGGGATTTTCTCCCTCATTGACGGCCACACTCACGACACAAATAACTCTGCTTTCACTGACGATGACTGTTTTTGACTACTTTATGACCTTGACAATAGGGATAACTCATATCTAAAGTTCCAATATATTATTCTCTATTATGCAAGACCCAAAATTTAGTCTAAATTCCAGTTTACAGTGCTTGACCTTGTCATGAGGTATGCCAACGCTTACGAGATGCTAGCTAGCAATACATGATTTTCACAATTTACCCTGTGCCTTATGTGCCCCAAGTATTTTGTATTATTAGTTATGGGTCTTCTTTTAATTGTTGTTATTATTTTTCACAAGTAAAGCCATAATTCAATATTGTCTTACCTCTTTTTTTTTATTCAATTATTTTGTCTTACGTAATATGGGTTTGATGCTGAAAAAATATCCTCTGTCGTCTCTGATTGAATTCAGGTTTATTATTAGTTTATAAGTAGGGAAGATACTCTATTTCACAGTTATAAATCTATTTTGTTTCAGCCAACAACATGACTATAATAATCCTATCTGAAGAGTGAGATAAATGGCTCGCTTTAAGATCGAAATAAAAAGGTACTTATGCTGAATTAACAGGAGTAGGAGTTTTTTTAAGAAGGCATATGATTTTACATAATGATTTATGATTGCTATATTTTATGAATTTTAAATACATAATTTTAGATTTATGCTGGCTCTTTTTAGCATTGGTAAAATTCTCTATTAACTTAATATAAATTTAACTCATCTAGTATCTGACCTCAGATATAGCAATAATATAAAAGGTAAACTTCAGGAAAAACTTGATCAAGTCAAAATTTGCCTTTAAGATTAAATCAACTCTCAAAAAATCAGAAAGATGAAATACCCAAAACAACCTCTAACATATCCTATTACTGACAAAACAGAGACAATAGAAAATTATCATGGTGTTCAGGTTTCCGATCCTTATCGATGGTTAGAAGAGCCTAACTTAAAAAAAACTCAAGAGTGGGTAAAGTCTCAAAATGAAATTACCTTCAATTATCTGGCAGAAATTTCCGAAGGAGAAACTATCAGAAAACGACTAACTCAAATGTGGGATTATGAAAAATATAGTGTTCCTTTCAAAGAAGGCGATCGCTACTTCTATTACAAAAATGATGGTTTACAAAATCAAAGTATTTTATATACCTTGCCTACTCTAGATGCGGAACCAGAAGTTTTGATAGACCCTAATAAATTATCAGAAGATGGAACAGTTGCTCTTTCAGGAATTGCTATTAGTAAAGATAGCCAATATATCGCCTATGGTATTTCCAAAGCTGGTTCAGACTGGCAAGAATGGCGCATCAAAAATATTGATACTGGAGAACATTTGCCGGATGTTTTGCAATGGATTAAATTCTATATACCAACTTGGAAAAAGGATAGTCAGGGTCTATTTTATAGTCGTTACGAACAACCAAAAGAAGGGAAGTTAAAAGAGACTAACTATCTACATAAGGTTTACTATCATAGTTTAGGAAAATCTCAAGATAATGATGTACTAATTTATGAAAAGCCTGATCGAAAAGAATGGAGTTTTAATTGTTATATCACAGAAGATAGTAAGTATTTAGTTATTACAGTTTGGCAAAGTACAGACCGGAAAAATCTAGTTTTTTATCAAGATTTAACTATACCAGATGCGCCAATAGTAGAACTTATTAGTGAGTTTGAAGCTGAATACAGTCTGATAGATAATGATAATAATATTTTTTGGTTTGTCACAGATTTTGATGCTCCAAAAAGACGAGTTATTGCCATTGATATTAATAACCCTCCATCCCCTTCTTTAGTCAAAGGAGATAATCAAGATAAATGGCAAGAAATTATTCCTGAAGCTACATATGTATTGCAAGGGGTAGGAACACTTAATAATCAGTTTGTTGCTTTCTATTTAAAAGATGCTCATACTCAGATAAAAATCTTTAATCTTGATGGTTCCCCAGTCAGAAATGTAGAATTACCTGGTATTGGTTCAGTCGGTGGTTTTTATGGCAAACGTTACGACACAACCACATTTTATAGTTATGTTAGTTTCACAACTCCCTCAACTATTTATCAGTACGATATGGTGAGTGGTGAAAGTAAAATTTATCGTCAACCGAATGTAGATTTTCATCCTGAACAACTTGAAACAAAACAAATTTTTTATAGTAGTAAAGATGGTACAAGTATACCCATGTTTATTACTCACAAAAAAGGTGTCAAACTAGATGGCAGTAATCCAACTATTCTTTATGGATATGGAGGATTTAATATTTCTTTGACTCCCAACTTTTCTATCAGTAGATTAGTCTGGTTAGAGATGGGAGGAGTCTACGCAGTTCCCAATATTCGTGGAGGTGGAGAATATGGTGAAGGGTGGCATCAAGCAGGAATAAAACAACAGAAACAAAATGTATTTGATGATTTTATTAGTGCTGCTGAATGGTTGATAGAAAATAACTGGACTTCTTCTCCAAAATTAGCTATTACTGGTGCTAGTAATGGTGGTTTATTAGTAGGCGCTTGTATAACTCAAAGACCAGAATTATTTGGTGCCGCTTTACCCGCAGTAGGGGTAATGGATATGTTACGTTTCCATAAATTTACTATTGGTTGGGCATGGGTTGCTGAGTATGGTTCCCCAGATGATCCGGAAGAATTTAAAACTTTATATACTTATTCTCCTCTACATAATTTGAAGCCAAAAATATCTTATCCTCCAACTTTTGTTACTACTGCTGACCATGATGATCGAGTTGTTCCAGCTCATAGTTTTAAGTTTATTTCTACCTTACAAGAAGTTCATATAGGAGATAATCCAGTGTTAATTAGAATTGAAACTAAAGCAGGTCATGGAGGCGGAAAACCTACTACGAAAATAATTGAAGAAATTACAGATCAATTTGCTTTTTTGCTGAGAAACTTTGAAATAGAATTGCCTGAAAATTTTGGTAATTAATTTAAGTAAAATCCAGTCTACGTATTCTTTTGGTGACAAGTTTTTAATGTCTTTAATTTGAGCTTTTTGCTCAATTTCTTCTACAAGAATTTTGTGGTTTTCTATTTCTTGAAAATCTCCTGATTAAATATTATAGCGGTTTTCAAATTGATGAACTACATCATCATAACCAAAACCTTGTAGGGACGTTGCATGCAACGTCCCTACTGTGGTCTACCAACATGAAAACTGCTGTAAATCCCACATGTTGATAAAATTTCAAGATTCAACATTTATTTTTTTAATTGTCAAGATTTAAATAGCTTATTTTCTGGACTGAAATCTTAGCTGAAAAAGATTTAGGCAAAATGTAGCTTTTGGGGTTGCCTAAGAGGTTTAATATTTTCTCCTCTAACACCTGGAATTTGCTATAACCACCGACTAGCATTAAGCACTATTATTTTCTCCTGGCTCCTGAATCCTTATTTTTTATCTATAGTTACTAAATCTATAGAAAAATATTCCTTGACCTAGTTTTAATTAAGGAGCACCATTGGGTAGTTGATAAGCTTCTGTTTCTCCCGGTTTCCAAATATTCCAAGCTATCTTGTAAGAAACTTCTACATATTTTGCATTGCATCAGATAATTTCATTCATAAACCTATTTATGGGAATTTAACTGGTCCCAGTCTAAGATATTTTTTGTTATTTTTCTATGTTTTTTATAAAATTAATAAAATTTTACAATACCAAGTTTTGAGGTACAGAATATAGATTCAATCTTGAGCTGAAAAAGATTTACGCAAAAGTAACCTTCGGGGTTGCCCAAATAGTAGAGAGCCAAAAGTCCACTCAGCGTCTTGTAATCTGTAACCAGCTTTATAATAAAGTCTCTGGGCACTATAATTATCTTCTAAGACATGAAGGTATAGGTTACAAAATCCCCATTCTAATGCCCTATGTTCACAAAAATTTAACAACTGTTGAGCAATTCCTAGTCCTCGATAATCAGAATTTACAGCCAAATTTGACAAGTAAGCATACTCAAAACTATCTAACTGCAAAAGGTTGAAAGACAAAAGTCTATTCTGCTGAAGTGAGCGTACACTAATTTCCACAGTTCCGACCAAATCCTGGCCTCTTATAATAGATAAATTATCGGTAGATTTAGTATCTTTAACAACCATAGCAACAATACACGAATAATACTCACCTTTAGATAGGATACGATTTCGTAAATCCTCGTAAATGCTTAATTGTAAAAGAGGAATCAAACATCCCATGATTCCTTCACGGGAATAAAAGTTATTAGTTAAGATTTCGGAAATACTCTTGATATCTTGTGGTTTAGCAATACGGATTGAAAAGTTAAATTGATGATGCTTTCCGACTTGAGTTTTAACAGACTTTGAGAAAAGAAATAAAGGGTTCACAATACACTCACAAGCTATATCTATATAAATTAGAAATATTTATAATGTACTACCCAATGTCATTCATTTTGAGAGATATGGATTGAAAAAATGCTTATATACTGAATATTGAATAGTTAAACTGTTTTGTTAGCTGGATTCCCTCTTCTGTGTTTGGGTATAATATCATTTTTAAAAATCTGAATATTTATTTTCTTTGATCCACTGCTGATTAGGATATATTATAATTTGTTTTTAGTCAATATGGATTTAGGGTCTCTTGCTATGAGTATTTTGGATGAGTAAGTAATTATTGACAAATCAAATGTTAGCTGTTCTTGAATAAACAATTTTTCATACTCTCTAAATTTTGAATTGACAGAATTTAATTGTCAACCTAACTATAGCAATCCTATTTTATTTGTGACAAAAATCTTACTGCTTTTTAGGAAACAAGCAATAGGCAACAGTTAACAGGTAAGATTTTTAACTTTTTTATCTACTTTTTGATTTGTCGCAACCTATGGGCGGATTGCTATATATGTATATACTGTTCCAGTAAATACAACAGCAATAGTTCAGTAAGTTATTCAACTAAATCAAGAGAGGAAGTAGTATGATTTTGTCTGACAGTTTTTCTGATAGATTTCCCAAATTCTATTAAAAAAAGTAGTTTTTAATAACAGTTATTATTTGTATAACTGTTATTGCCTTATACAAAATCCCAGTACAAATACTAGCTTTTACCACCGACCAATTCCTGATTTTGCCAAGGCTTTAAGTTTAAAAAATACCGGATTACACTTGAAGGATTTGCTATAACTGTTTAGGACCTCAAAGAATATATTAAAAACCAAGATTCTTCTGGATAATGATGTCAGCTTGGTATTCTTCATGGAACTCCTGTTGTCTTGTGTCCTATTTCATATTGGCAAAATTTGAAAACTAACCTAAAAGATAGGTATTCTGCTAGAATTATGATTAAAGCTTGAAATAGATTTAAGGATAAATCATAATTTTTGTACGGAAACTGCTTAAAATAACAGATGATTCCCGAAAATTATTCTTTAATAGGTTTGAGTGTACCAAATCAAGGAGGTAGTTCAGAACAAAAAAAGGCCAATTAGTAGTTGACTGTATATGAGAAGAGTTATGTGATGTGTCCAGAAAGTTAAAAATTTAAAAAATTTATAGAATATATAAGTTTTGGTCGATTTTGTTCTACAAGGAAACTATTTTTGTTTTGAATAAAAAAAACTATCAGAAAGTCTTCAATGGTTGAATCTTTTGAATAAAAACTCACTTATAAACAAAGTTTTAATAACAACTATTACCATCGAAGTAGTCTTTTTCACTGAGGCCAATACCAAAGTGAAGAAATGGGCTTCTTAGTTGATTAAACAGGTATGAATGGCCATCGAGCAATCAGTCGCGAAATGGAATAGAGTTATATCCATCTGTACCTACTAAACAACAACTAACCTGAAAGCACGGAGAGCGGTGCATGAATTTCAGACAAAGAAAACCTAAAGCCAAAATTTTGGTTGTCGATGACGAACCACATAATTTAGACCTTATATACCGTACCTTTTTCCAAAACTACAAGGTGCTGCGGGCTGGTAGTGGGCCAGAAGCACTAGAGATTCTGGAAGAATCTGGGGAAGTAGCTGTAATTATTTCAGACCAGCGCATGCCGAAAATGAGTGGTACAGAATTCTTAGGTCTTACTGTTAACAAATATCCTAATACTATTAGGATCATTTTGACTGGCTACACGGATGTAGAAGACTTAGTAGAAGCCATAAATTCTGGTAGAGTCTTTAAATATGTGACTAAACCTTGGGATGATGATGAACTCAAAGCACTAGTAAAGCAGGGAGTTGATACCCACAATGTCCTTAAATCACACACTGAGGAACTACGTCGTGCTCTTCAGCAAAAGTCTCTACTATACACAGTTACTAATACTATTCGCTCTGCTCCCGATTATCAGCAGATGCTCCAGAGAATAGTAGAAAGTATTGGTAAAATGTTTGAAGTGAGTTTGGCTATCTGTCGTCCTGTCCAAGATGGCCGTGGAGAAGATGAGTGGTTTGTTGTTTACCAGAATCAAGAACATAACTCTGAAAAATCACTCAACAATTGTCCAGCTAAAATATCACAAGAAGTTTTGGCTCATATTGTTTGGGAAACGAATACTGTAGAAATCATTTCGGATAGCCAAAATCACGAAAGTTTAAAGGGAAATACTGTAGAACTTCAACAACGCCGACAAGCTTACGCAGCAGCGAATATCTATTCTAGTCTAATTGTGCCCCTATTTTCTCCTTCAGAATTAATTGCAGTTTTAGCACTACACCAATGTGGGGAATACCGTAACTGGCTAGACTATGAAGTTCAACTGTTAAATACAGTTAGCTATCAAGCGGCTCTTGCTCTATCTCAGAGTCGTGCTTATGAACAGCTGAGAAGTCTTGCTAAACGTGAAACTCTGGTGAATACGATTACGAATGCGATTCGCTCTAGTCTTAACCCTCAAGATATTTTTGCTGCTATAACTCGAGAGTTAGGCAAAGCTTTGGAAGTAGATGCTTGTGTTCTCTCTTTGTGGACGGAAGCTGATGAATATCTTCACACTGTGGGGCTATATAATGCTCATGCTAAATCCTCTGTAAGTACCACTGAAGCTGAAGCTTTTTCATCTCAGTCTTGGGTTGTAGCACAAATGGCTAATGATCAGGACTTATTGAGTTCAATGAACTTGCCTCAGTCATTGGTGCCTATTGGTAGTAACCCTGTTTTGGTAGAATTGCTCAAAACAAAAAAAACGGTAGCAATTAGCGATCTGAATAAACATGAAAAACTTGATAAATTTGATCTCCAATTACACTCTAATGCTCGTGCTTTGATGTTGGTACCTCTCACTGTTGATGGTCAAATCATTGGCAGTATTTCTCTACGCAACAATTCTGATGAACGCCAATGGCAAGTGTCAGAAATTGAACTAGCTGAAGCAGTGGCTTCACAAGCTGCGATCGCTGTTCAACAATCCCGTCTTTATCAAACCACTAGAGAACAAGCAGAAAGACTACTGGAAGCAGACCGCCAAAAAACAGAGTTTTTTCAGAATATATCCCATGAGTTTCGTACTCCTCTGACTCTGATGATTGGATTATTAGAGGAAGCAGTGAACTCCAAACAATATTTATCTTTAGAACCGGCTGCGATCGCTCTGCGTAATTCCCGTCGTCTTTTAAGATTGGTTAATCAATTACTAGATTTACAAAGACTTGATGCTGGAAAAATGCAGCCTTCTTTTCGCCCCTGTAGTCTTGTTGATCTGTGTCAGAATATTGTGGAATCATTTACCCCCTACTGCCAGAACAGAGAAATAAATTTAGTTACATACTTTAATGATAATTGCCCACCAGTTTATTTAGACATAGAAAAATTTGATAAAATTATCTACAATTTGCTATCAAATGCTATGAAATTCACCCCTGCTGGAGGTAGTATTACGATTTCCATTGAATCTAGTAAGGAACATTGTCTGTTGAAGGTGCAAGACACTGGTATTGGAATTCGTGAAGAACAAATTCCTTTTCTGTTTGAAAGATTTCGGCAAGCAGAAGGTTCAGCAAACCGTTCTTATGAAGGAAGTGGTTTAGGTTTAGCTTTGGTCAAAGAATTGGTGGAACTTCATGGTGCTCAAATAAGTGTAGAATCAGTTTATGGCCAAGGTACTACTTTTCAAATTCGGATGAGAGTAGGACAGAGTCATTTGCCTGCAGCCCAAATATTAGAAATACCAGCTAAGTTTGATGCTACTAAGTTACCTGTTGAGTTGGCAGATGTAGAAGCACAGTTAAAAGAAGTAGAGGAGTTACAAACTGCAGACCAAGAAGAAAATATTGCTGGGGTTAATTATAATGAGATGGGATTACCTACTATCTTGGTTGTAGATGATAATCCTGATTTGAGAAATTATGTCTCAAGAATTCTGCGAAAGTCTAATTTTACTGTGGTTTCTGCTAGGGATGGAGCTGAGGGATTTGAAGTTGCAATAATTCATCATCCTGATGTAATTATAACTGATTTGATGATGCCAGTTGTGTCTGGTTTGGATTTAATTAAAATGATTAGAGAAGAAAAACAGTTGCGAGGTACCCCGATTATTTTGTTGACTGCTAAGGCAGATGAAGATGCTAGAATTGAGGGGGTAGAAAGAGGGGCAGATGCTTATTTATCAAAACCGTTTAATGATAGAGAATTATTTGCAGAAGTTAGAAATTTATTGGTTTTGAAAGAGAATGAGCGACGGATGGAAGAGTTGAATTCTTACTTGACGGAGTCGGTGTTACGGCGGTTTTTGCCACCGGAAATGGTGCGACGAGCGGCAGCAGGAGAATTGGTTGTGGACTTTACACCAGAACCAAGGTTGGTAACTGTTTTATTTAGTGATATTGTGGGTTTTACTCGGATGTCGAATATTTTGCAGTCCTCTCGTATCGCAGAATTATTGAATGAATATTTGGCTGAAATGACAAGAGCTATTTTTGCTAATGGTGGTACTGTGGATAAGTTTGTGGGGGATGCTGTGATGGCCATTTATGGTTCACCTGAAGAGTTGACTCCAGAGGAGCAAGTGCGACGGGCAGTGGCTTCAGCTCGGGCAATGTTGGAAGCTTTAGATAGGTTGAATGGGCGGTGGCAAAGTATGAGGTTGATTGGAGACAATGGGGTGCCTCCTGTGAAATTTCGTTGTGGAATTCATCAGGGGAATGCTGTAGTGGGCATGTTTGGTAGTCCAGAGCGATCTGATTATACGGCTATTGGTCCATCAGTAAATATTGCAGCCCGTTTAGAGGAGGCCGCAGAGCCAAATACAATTTTGGTCTCGGCAACAGTGGCCCAGTATCTAGATAGTCGGATGGTGAAGGAGTATGGATTTTTGAAGCTAAAAGGCATGGATAAAGATATTTTAGGTTTTGTGGTGAGTCGAAGTCCCATAAGTGAAGATTGATCAAGTCGAAGTATTTTTTTCTGATTTACTTGCAATTTTGAGAAACTGTGCTATTATTAAATAGTTACCGCGGGTGTAGTTTAGTGGTAAAACCTTAGCCTTCCAAGCTAATGATGGGGGTTCGATTCCCCCTACCCGCTTCATACAGCAGTTTTCATGTCGGTAGACCACGGTAGGGACGTTCCATGCAACGTCCCTACAAGGTTTTGTTTTGATTATGGCGATGTAGTTCATCAATTTGAAAAGCCCTGTAAGCAGGGCTTTTTCATTCCCCAAAATTAGTAGTCAATTTTTGGATAAAAATTATGTTTTTTCCTCCCTAATATTACTCTATTTTAATTTAATTGATTCTGATTTTTCCGAAAAACAACTTTATCTATTTTTTGAGCTTAAAAACTTAAGCTCATGCTTTTTACAGCAGTTTTAATGTCGGTAGACCACGGTAGGGACGTTCCATGCAACGTCCCTACAAGGTTTTGATTATGGCGATGTAGTTCATCAATTTGAAAAGCCCTGTAAGCAGGGCTTTTTCATTCCCCAAAATTAGTAGTCAATTTTTGGAGAAAAGTTATGTTTTTTCCTCTCTAATATTACTCTATTTTAATTTAATTGATTCTGATTTTTCCGAGAAACAACTTTATCTATTTTTTGAGCTTAAAAACTTAAGCTCATGCTTTTTACAGCAGTTTTCATGTCGGTAGACCACGGTAGGGATGTTACATGCAACGTCCCTACAAGGTTTTGTTTTGATTATGGCGATGTAGTTCATCAATTTGAAAAGCCCTGTAAGCAGGGCTTTTTCATTCCCCAAAATTAGTAGTCAATTTTTGGAGAAAAGTT
>JAKQYE010000055.1 GCA_023356605.1 Trichodesmium sp. MAG_R02
TCATTTCCTCCATCTCCTTTCAACAGATCCTTTCCTTCTCCACCAGAAACTAGGTCATTACCTTCACCAGCCAAAAGTTTATCATTACCCGTTTCTCCTTTGATATCGTCATCCCCATCACAACCAAAAATTTTATCATCACCATCTCCACCAGAGAGGGTATCATTTCCTCCATCTCCTTTCAACAGATCGTTTCCTTCTGCACCAGAGACTAGGTCATTACCTTCACCAGCCAAAAGTTTATCATTACCCGTTTCTCCTTTGATATCGTCATCCCCATCACAACCAAAAATTTTATCATCACCATCTCCACCAGAGAGGGTATCATTTCCTCCATCTCCTTTCAACAGATCGTTTCCTTCTGCACCAGAGACTAGGTCATTACCTTCACCAGCCAAAAGTTTATCATTACCCGTTTCTCCTTTGATATCGTCATCCCCATCACCACCAAAAATTTTATCATTACCATCTCCACCAGAGAGGGTATCATTTCCTCCTTTTCCTTTCAACAGATCCTTTCCTTCTCCACCAGAAACTAGGTCATTACCTTCACCAGCCAAAAGTTTATCATTACCCGTTTCTCCTTTGATATCGTCATCCCCATCACCACCAAAAATTTTATCATCATCATCTCCACCAGAGAGGGTATCATTGCCTCCTTTTCCTTTCAACAGATCGTTTCCTTCTCCACCAAAGACTAGGTCATTACCTTCACCAGCAAAAAGTTTATCATTACCCGTTTCTCCTTTGATATCGTCATCCCCATCACCACCAAAAATTTTATCATCACCATCTCCACCAGAGAGGGTATCATTGCCTCCACTTCCTTTTAACAGATCGTTTCCTTCTGCACCAGAGACATCGTCATCCCCATCACCACCAAAAATTTTATCATCACCTTCGGTACCGGAAATAATGAGGCCCTCATTTCCTGCTTCGACTGTCTCATCAGGGTCCTCACCAGAGTGGATATCGTTTCCTTCTTCTCCTTTCTGGGTATCGCTTTCTTCTGCCGCCGGGACTGTGTCATTACCTTCAGTACTCACTTCTTCTTTGCTATCGTTGTCCCCATCATCACTATCGACTGTCTCATCAGGGTCCTCACCAGAGTGGATATCGTGTCCTTCTTCTCCTTTCTGGGTATCGCTTTCTTCTGCCGCCGGGACTGTGTCATTACCTTCAGCGCTTACTTCTTCTTTGCTATCGTCGTCCCCTTCATCACTATCGACTGTCTCATCAGGGTCCTCACTAGAGTGGATATCGTGTCCTTCTTCTCCTTTCTGGGTATCGCTTTCTTCTGCCGCCAGAACTGTGTCATTACCTTCAGCACTCGTTTCTTCTTTGTTGAGGAAATTATTGTTTCCAGTACCAGAAAGAGTTTGGCCATTAGTAGTTGTAGACATTTTTTCGTAACTCCTTTACAATTCAAAAATTCTAATATTACCCATCTATTTATAGATATTAGGGCATCAATCAACAAAAAAGCAATAGAGAAACCACCTAATTTGAGCTAAAGAATAGTGACAACCAAAGTCAGTAATCGTACTGATTACTGTGATGAAAGAAAGTAACTCCCATCATCTTCTAAATTCTCACTATTTTCATTGAGAGTCCCATTAATTATCAGTTTTTCAGTTTTTTCTGTTGTTTATAAAGTAAAGTTATTACATGTATGATAGCACAGTAAAAAGCTTCTTTCAATCATTTTGCTTGAGGTTTTTATAATCTCTCCAATGGCACAAACAATTATTTCTAATGAATTTGCCAAGGGAATTATTTGATCATCTAAAACTTTGTATTGACTTTGAGCGCCTTTTAACAAGGTTTCAATTACTAACAAAATATAACTAACTTTTTAACTATATTTACTATGATAAATAATTTTACCTGCAACGTCAACCCAGTAAACCATAAATATCTATATATAATTGCAACTTAGCTTTTAACTTTTAATTTTCAATTTCTCTTAAACTTTTCCTAACTTTCGACTTTTTCTAACTTTTGAATGGGTGACCTTTGACTTTTTTTCAGCCCTATCTAAGACTTCGGGCTAAAGCCCTACTACGAGCTTGATAGGAATTTACTATTCTTGTGAAAGTAATTCCCATCATCTTCTTATGAGATTTTCTACAGTAGGCGCTTTCTGGCTATTCGCCCTTACAGCGTTTTCAAATTGATGAACTACATCACTATAACCAAAGCCTTCTAGGAACGTTGCATGCAACGTCCCTACTGTGGTCTGCCGACATGAAAACTGCTGTAGAGGGTTTGGGTTGTGACTATGTGATTTTACAATGCTGAAAACCACTATTGTTGTATCCCACATTACGTACTTCAAGTATAATACAAGAGTATTATTAAGGAATAAGGTGGATTACAGCCTCTGTTATTGCTAATAACTATCAATAGTTTCTGTAATATGTATTTTTACTTACAGACCTCAGACTTATCATCAGGCAAGGCTTTCAACAGTATATTTGATATACTACATTTTGACGTGCGGAATGTAAGTTGTATTTTTATTTCCATATCTTGGCTATTGGCGATCGCTACTATTGGCATAAACTTGTCAAAAAATATCACCCCTCAAATAATCGTCATCTTAAGATTTATTGCTGTTACTAGCGATCGCTTCACTTATAGCGCTTTTTAAATTAACGAACTACATCGCCATGACCAAAACCTTGTAGGGATGTTTTCTGCAAAGTTCCTACTGTAGTCTACCAATATGAAAAGTGCTGTATACTACTGCCTCAACTCAACATTAATCTCATTAACAATTCGACGTTTAAGTTCAGCAGACTCAGAGCGCGGTAATAAATCAAAAACTTCTCGAAAAACATCGTCTATTTTTTCAAAAGGAACTTGACCTTTCTCATTGATCACAACTTCTCCTTGTTGGTTAATTAAAACAGTTTGAGGCACAAACCCTTGATAGTAATAAGCTACTTTTGTAGAATCATCAGTCACAGGATTAATCATAGCATCAACATTAACAGGAATAAAATCTGCTGCGCGACCATAGAATTCTTGAAGTTGAGAAACTACAGTCGAAAATTGTTTACAATCTTTACTATCATCTAGAAAAAATACCAGTAGGGTAGGTTTAGAATTTTTTAAAGAATCTTGTAATGTGATCCTAGCAGGTACAAGAGAACCATTACCAGCATAAAGAGCAAAGATATTACCATCAAATTTATCATCATTCAAACTTGCCAAAGCAGTGGGTGTTGCTATTAGCAGTAAAAAAAAGATTGCTAGTAAAAAACTAAATGAACTCAAGAAAATTTTTGACCATGAAAAACGTTGTGTTAGATTCAGCATAATTTTTATAGGTGTTAGGTTTTATAACTTATTTCTGCTTTAGGGAAAGCTGAGCATGATTCTAATTTTTGGGGACCAGTGATTTCAGTTATCAGTATCTCCTATTAAAGGATCCCGCTGAAATACGTATGACGAATATTTTTTTTCTCGAACCTTAAAAGGTAAAAAGTGAAGCTATTGACTTGATTACCATATTAATCACCAAATCTAATGTATTTAATTACAGGATGTTACTAAATATTCCATTGAGTCTTTGATTAGATAAAATTTTAACTCTGCCAATATTAGATACAAGTACAGAATAAATAGTTTTTTCGGGATTCTCTATAATGTTTACACCTTCACCAAAAGCAAAAATACGATGGTAAATTTCTGGTGTTTTTAACTTGGCTTGAATTTCCTCTGTAGATTGTTTTGCCAAATCCCAAAATGACATTTTCTGATTAACTGTGTGAAAACAAACTAAACTAGAAACTAAGAAAGTCATCTGTTGGTTACCAATAGGAGAATTTAGTCTTATTCTCATATCTACAGCATCAAGGCAACTAAAATAAAACTCTTTATCTTCGGGCTATAAATGTTTAGCTAATGCCAGCATCATTGCCGAACAAATAGCTCCTTGAAAAGTCACTTTTTCTGATTTACAACGTTGAATAAGTTGTTAAGTCAAACTGGCATTTAATTGTTTTTGAATCAACCCACAAGTACATTGTTTAAAAGGTACATATTTTTCAAAAGGAAGAGTATCTATTGGCTGCTCTACTTCTGATATTAATGATTCTGTATTATTTTCTACAGTGTAATCAGCAATTATTTTTTCCAGACACGGAGGGGGTCCTAATTTCTCAAATTCAGGAATTTGGTTTTCTGATACAATTTTTTGGCAAAAACTCAAAATTTCTGAATATAAATGAACGGCAGAAATACCATCAATGACTCCATGATGAATTCTAGTAATCAAATAATTAGTTGTACTTTCTTCAGTTGGTTTAATCAGAGTAGCTCTCAGCAAGACTTTTTTGTTTTCCAACTTTGTGTTTAACTCATTAACAAAAATAGTTTGCCAATATTCAGGTTCAGAATTCAAAATTACCTCTAAAGGTATTTTCTCCGTACCTTCAGTTTTAAACATTAGGTGATCCAAAGGTCCGACAATATGAGAATTTAATAGAGGATGACGAAGTTGAACGAATAAGAGCGATCGCCTCAGAACCTCTGGATCAAGAAATCCTTTGATTTTACCAACCACTACAACATGCAATGAGTTTGTCTCACGCTGAAGAAGTTCCAAGGCTTTTTCTAGATCAACAAGAGGTCTATCGTTAGTCATATTTTTCTTCAAAATTATCTTAAATTATAGCATTACGGTTTTCAAAAAGATAGAACACACTTCTTTGAACAAAAACCCTTGTAGGGAACTTCCTAGAAATGCCCCTACGGTTATCCACCATGAGAAAACTGCTATAGTGATCTGATTACTGACAAACCTCTAAATCTTTCCTCACATCTGGATGAGTGGTAAAATAATCCTCAAGCCAATCACAAGAACTTCTTAATAAATCATTTAACCCTTTCACGCGCCACAACTGCAAATCATTATCCGCCAAAGTTGCCACATACTTACCATCCAAACTTAAACCCTGAGCATTTTCAAATTGACCCACTTGCTGTCCCATAATATCCCAAATTCTCACCATTCCATCTTTTCCCATACTGATAACCCGTTTCCCATCAGCACTAAAAGTCACATTCTCCACACTACCAATATGAGCTTTTAAATCAGCAATTTGATTGCCCCAAGAATCCCATATTTTGACCATCCCATTACTATCTCCCGTAGCTATGTATTTTCCTGATGGACTAAAACCAATACTCTCCATCCAACCAGAAACAATCCCTAACTCTAACACAAGCCGAAAAGAACTATCCCAAATTTTCCCAATACCATCCTCTCCAGCAGTACCAATATATTTTCCATCTGGACTAAAATTTACATCCAAAACTCGCCCATTATGGCCCTTTAACTCAACCAACTGCTGACCAGAATTATTCCAAATGCGGGCAACACCATCTTCTCCCACCGTTGCCAAACGTTCTCCATCAAAACTAAAACTAATCTGTTTTACTCTACCCTCTTGGCCCTTTAACCCTATTAATTCCTCTCCTGAAACCTGCCAAATTCTTACCTGACCACTATCCCCAGCAGTCGCCAGACGTTGACCATCAAAACTAAAACTCATATCGCCAAACATACCCAAAGATCCATTCAATTCAGCTAAAAGCTTTCCAGAAATATCCCAGATACGGGCAACACCATCAACTCCCATTGTTACTAATTTCTCACCATTAGGACTAAAACTTACTGCCCCAAAAATATCAGAATCACCCTTAATTTTCGCCTCGTGATTACCTTCTAATTCCCAAATTCTCCCCGTACCATCTTCTCCCAAAGTTAACAGTAATTCTCTATCAGAACTAAAATTAATTTCCAAAACCCGACCAAGATGTCCCTTAAGATTGGCCAACAAATTCCCATTATTGTCCCAAACTTTCACATTACCATCCCTACCTGCTGTAGCTAAACGTTGACCATCGGGACTAAAACTGATACTGGTCACAACTCCTTGATGTCCAGGAAGTTTCCCTAATAGTTGGCCGGAAACATTCCAAATATTAGCTGTCCCATCTTCTCCCCCTGTAACCAACCTTTTACCATCAGAACTAAAGCTAATATTCCCCACCTTACCTTTAAGTTTGGATAACAGCTTACCGGAACTACGACTCCAAATTCTAATAGTGCCATCCCATCCAGCAGTAGCTAGATATTTTCCATCAGGGCTAAATATAACTTTTTCTACACTACCTCGATGTCCCCTAAGTACAGCTAACTGTTTGCCTGATCGACTCCAAATTCTGGCAGTACCATCCCATCCAGCAGTAGCTAGATATTTTCCATCAGAGCTAAACGTGATATCTAAGATACGACCAAGATGTTTCTTGAGAATGACTATTTTCTGACCTGAAATATCCCAAATTCTAGCAGTACCATCTTCTCCAGCAGTAGCTAGTAATTTACCATCAGGACTAAAAGTAATTTCCCAAATTTGACCTTTATGGCCTTTGAGTTCTACTTGTTGCTGACCCTGAAAATCCCAAATTCTAGCTGTAGCGTCATCTGCTGCCGTAGCAAGAAGGTCACCTTCTGGGGCAAACTTAATTTGAGAGATTTTGCCCTGATGTCCTCTCAACTGGGAAATAGGTTGCCCTGAAAATTTCATAATTTTAGCTGTACCGTCATTATTGACTATAGCTAATAGTTGATCATTAGGGCTCATGGCAATGTTTTTAATGTTGGGAATTTGGTTTTTTTCGTGAATATTGTTAAGAATTTGTTGTAAGGCAAATATCGGACTTGTGGCTGGGTAATATTGAAGTTGGCTACCATTTTTAACTAATTCTTGTAGTTCAATTCCTGCTTCCATTGCTGATAGTAATGCTTCTATTTCTGCAGATTCAAATTGTCTGAGAGCGTTAATTCCTTGGTGTTCTAATTTTTTACCTTGTTGTACTTCTTGAAGTTCATATTTTACTTTTTCTAATTGATATTCTGTTTTTTGAAGTTGGTTTTGTTGATATTGAAAAAGTTTAGTTGCCCAGGTTCCCCCAGTTATAGATACTAAGAAGACTGCGACTAATCCTGCTACTCCTATATTTAGTCTAGTCCGAGAGTTTGCTAATTGTTTACCTTTTTTGCGACTTCCCTGATTATTTTGATTTTCCTGATGAGTAATTTTTTGTTCTGGTATTTCTTGTTGTTTCTGTTGTGGCTGAATCAAATTATTAGTTAGAATTTTGTGATTATCTGGAATTTGCAAGTAAGAAACATTATCTCCTAAATTTAAGTTAGTTACTTGAGTATTAAAATCATTTGAATCTAACATTTTTTGTGGTTGTTTTTGTTCGGAATTAAGCACATCATTACTGAGGATTATGTGATTTTTTTCGCCACCCAAGTCAGAGATATTTGTTTCTACTTGAAAGTTTGTTACTTGATTATTCAAATCATTTAATTTTAATGGATTTCCTAGTATTTCTTGTTCAGAATTAATCTCATCATTACTATAAAATTTGTAATTTTTTGGGGTTTCAAAATTAGATATGCTTGCTTCATCTTGCAAAGTTTCTGCCTGAGCATTCACATTATTTAACTCGAATTCTTGCCCATTAACTGTAGACGCAGATTTAGTTATTTGTGCTAGATATTTTTGTACCCATTCTTGATTAAAAATTTCTGCATAAATAGGACTATACTCCTCTAAAAATCCCTGATTGATTTTAGCTATACCTGATCTCAATAACTCTTTTATTTCCCTTTTATTATGAGCGATCGCATCATTTTTAAATCTTTGATGACTTTCACCAGGTGGTTTTAATCTGCCATATTTTAACAATTGTTGATATATTTCTAAATGACTTGTAGACTTCTCTATATTTTTCAGTAACATATTTTGTATTTTGCCAAAATGAGCTGGATAGTCTTGCGCATCCCAATTTTCGATAACACAAATAGTCACCAAATCTTCTACTAAAGCCACATCATTATCATTTTTTTGTCCATCTATTTCTCCTAAATAATTAATAACTATTTGACATATTTTCTGTGTCAAAAATGGTTGTCCCCCCGACCAAAATAATATTTCTTCCATAAATTTTAGTGGCTGTTTGACTATCCCCTGAAATCTATTTACAAAATAAGACATCTCCTCTATTTTAAAGCTACTAAGTTCAATATATCTACAGACATCTACTAAATTATCAGGTATCGTGATACCCAGTAAAGCAAACGTTAAACGTTTAAATTGTGGATTATTCGCTCTTGATTGAAAACAATAACTAATTAATACCCCTAAGCTACTCGCACCAGGATTAAAAACACTATCATCATTAACTTCATCTATAAAAATAACTATCTTTTCATCTTGAGTATTAGCTAACAATACTTCTTCAATAAACAAAAATAATTTTTCATCACCAGGCATATCTGCCATTTCTTCCCACCATAATTCTGGGAAATATCGTGGAAATATAAAACTTTTCTCTAAAGTTAAAATTACTTGATCATACCACTCCTCTAGAGTCAAAATTTTATTATTCACTATAGTCATATCTAGAGTAATACAGATAATATTTTCTGCTCGCAAAAGTTGGATTGTCCTAACTTTTAAACTTGATTTACCAGTTTGTGGAGAACTTAATACATAACAATATTCACCTGCTTTCAAAGCATTAAATAACTCTTCGTCTGCAGCTCGTTTGACATAAGTGGGATGAGTTTCTGTTAAACAATTACCTATTTGATAACTATGTTCTTGATTTTTTTGTATATTCATCATAAATTTTCAGTTAAGTAGGAAACTAGCTAATTTTAAAGCCTAGATGAAAACGACATGATGGGTCTTAACCCACAGTCAAACATTGCAGGAATTGAATATTTTCGCTATAATATTTATCTTACAGGGAATATTAACTATGTATTTGACCCAAAAGAAAAAAATCATAAACTTAGTCTAAGCAGGAGTTTAAAGCCTTGAGGTAATAATGCAGATCATCTCAGAATCTAAGAATATCAAGACTTACACACAAAGCTGAGATTTCCCCTTTTATTTCCTCAAATTTCTGCAATAGTATTGGTAATCTCACGGGGTGACAAGCTAGTTGAAAGCTGTATATAGAAGTGTTTTGCCATTGAGTCCTATCTATATATTAATACTAATTCTGAGTTAAATTTGAATAAATTTTGGAGCATAATCTTAAACTTTAGGAAACCAAAATAAAGGTAAACTTAACTCCTTTCTAAAGGACAATAATAAATTTTTCTATCATTATCTATTAATGCCATTAATCTTTGTGTTGCATACCAGCTATCCATTAACACTGTTTTAAATGGTATTTTCTTATTATCTATAGCCATTTTGGGTCATTTCTTCAACACTCTTCTATTTTTGTTTTCTTGTCAGTATCTGGGTCATAAATCCTATAATCTATAATCCATAATTGTTCATTTTGAGGGTTAAAATATATACAATTAACTATTCCTCTCCCACGAAATTCGCAGCTGAGAGAACGCAAATACTTTATGTTCATTACCACTATATTGTCGTCGTGTAAGCTCAATATGCGTGCCCTAACTTTTTATTAATTACTGTGTTATCAAAAATTAAATAAGCTGCTGTATCTGAAATTAATTCTTCTTTTTCATGTGGGTCGCAAACATTTCGCCAGTTTTTCTTGTGAATTTAAAGACTAATATCTTAAATGACAGTTTATTGTATTATGGCTAATATTTTCGATGAATAAAGTAGTTAATTAGACTGTAATTTTTGATTAACAATAAATTAATTTATGTGAGGAGTTTAATAATATTATATTATAATACAGCTTGAATAATTATTCAACTCAGATGGTGGATAAGAGTAAATTGGCGATCGCTACCACCCCAACTCAAAATCCCTTTCTTTTAAAGTTGAATTATTATTCAACTTATTGAATCAAATGATTACTATATCTACCATTAAGCTTACAAGTCAGCCCGTGAGCTACTTAACAATTGATTGACTCATAATCCGCTCTTGGAGCTGCTTAAATAATTCCAGTTGTGGCTCAATTACTATAATTTTCTTGAATCCTAATAATATTAATACTAACAGCATTTCCCCTTTATGTCCGCCCAGATATATCGCTCCGCGACCAGGAAATAAACCTTGTAAAAAAAATACTTGTAGGGAGATTCTATAGAACCTCCCCCTAAATTAACCTTTCAGCAGAAGTCTATCTAAAACTGCCAACAATTATATTAAACATTAACAGTCGATAACTTAGGCTTAAAACTCTGCAAAATACGTTCTGCCATTTGAGAAGGAGTCAAGCCCAAATCAACCTTCGACTCATCAGGTTTAGCATGATCCACCAACTTATCAGGCACACCCAAACGTAACACAGGTACAAGCACATTATTATCCATAAATGCTTCCAAAACTGCCGAACCAAAACCACCCATCAAACAACCTTCCTCCATAGTCACAACCTGACCAATACGTTGTGCTAAAGGCATAATTAACTCCGTATCCAAAGGCTTGACAAAGCGAGCATTTACCACAGTAGCAGCAACACCATGTTCACTGAGAATTTCTGCAGTTTGCATAGCCGAATTTACCATAGACCCATAACCCAATATCAGCACATCATCACCATGCCGCAGAATTTCACCCTTACCAATAGGAATAGCTTCCCAACCTTCTTCCATCAGAGGCACACCATAACCATTACCACGAGGATAACGCATAGCGATCGCTCCATCCCTATATTCAATACCTGTAACAACCATCCTTTGTAACTCACCCTCATCTTTAGGCGCCATAACCACCATATTCGGGATACAACGCAAATAGGCAATATCATACATACCCTGGTGAGTAGGACCATCTGCACCCACAATTCCAGCGCGGTCTAAACAGAAGAAAACAGGTAACTTCTGAATACAGACATCATGGATAATTTGGTCATAAGCTCGTTGTAAAAAAGTCGAGTAAATACCAACAACTGGTCGCATTCCTTCACAAGCCAAACCTGCTGCCAAAGTCACAGCGTGTTGTTCAGCAATGCCAACATCTATATATTGTTTTGGAAATTTAGCATGAAGCTTATCTAAGCCTGTACCAGTTGCCATAGCAGCAGTAATACCAATAATTTTGGGATTATTTTCCGCAAGTTTCACCAAAGTATGGGCAAAAACTTTAGAGTATTTAGGAGGCTTTGGTTTACTTGCTGGTAGAGCTTTACCCGTGGCTAAATTGAACGGATTTTGGGCATGATAGCTAACTTTATCCTTTTCAGCAACTGCGTATCCTTTACCCTTAGTTGTGGCTACATGAACTAACACAGGTCCAGGAATTTGATGTGCTTGTTTGAAAGTTGTAATTAGTTCTTCTAAATTATGCCCATCAACAGGACCCATATAGGTAAAGCCCAATTCTTCAATTACAGCTCCCACTTTTGACACTGCTAAACGTTTCATTCCTCCTTTGAGCCGTTCCATTTCCGGTGTAAATGTTTCACCAACAAAAGGAATTTGTTTGAATTGTTCTTCCAAGTTATCCTGAAGAAACTGCATCGGTGGGGATAAGCGCATTTTGTTGAGATAGCGAGAAATCGCACCTACGTTAGGAGAAATCGACATCTCGTTATCATTTAGCACAACTAGCATATTAGTTTTGGGTAAGTGACCTGCATGGTTAATAGCTTCTAAAGCCATACCACCAGTTAAAGCACCATCCCCAATAATGGAAACTACTTTAAAGTTATCTCCTTTCATATCTCTACCTAAGGCCATACCTAAACCAGCAGAGATACTGGTAGAAGCATGACCAGCGCCAAAATGGTCGTATTTACTTTCACAACGTTTTAAATAACCTGCAATACCATCTTTTTGTCGCAAGGTATGAAAATTGTGATACCGACCTGTGATAATTTTATGAGGATAGGCTTGGTGGCCTACATCCCAAATAACTTTGTCCCGATCTAGATTGAGAGTTTGGTAGAGACCTAATGTGAGCTCTACAACTCCTAAACCTGGACCTAGATGGCCTCCACTTGTCGCGACTGTTTCTAGATGTTTCTCTCGTATTTGTCTAGCAATTTCTTCTAGTTGATGAATTGAAAGACCTTGCAACTGTTTAGGATGAGTAATTTCGCTTAGATGCATAGTTTAATTTACTCAGATTCTGGTGTAGATTTGTGGCTGTAACTGGGAGTATTTTTGATGATCAAATTTGAACTTACCTGTACTTTTTTTCCAGCTATAAATCAGCCGATACAATTTGGTGGGACATTTGTTAATAATGCACAGTAGTAGACTGACACAGCTAAAGATAGTGCATTAGATTTTTTAGTATAATTGTTGCTCCGGCAAAGTAGTGCTACTTTTCCTAAAGCAATATTTAAGGGGAGTTAGTCTAGTAAGATTAACCGGCCCTTGAAATATATCCCCGTAATCTGCTAAATTTCCCCCCAGAGGCTTTTCTTTTTTTCACCTTAATTATCAGCATTGGAAAAAATAGAAGTAATTGTTTAGCCAGTCTAGAAATAGCCGATCCGGATAGAGGATGTTTCGTAGCCTACCTTTTCACCTGAACCAGCTCATTTTTCAGCAGTAACTACTAGTATTTATTAATAAAAGTTAACAAATTAATAATAACTGCTAATTAACCCTGTTTGGTGAATCTACTTTCCAATGTATGCTTCAGCTTAACAATTAGGTCAGTATATTATTTAGTAGCTACTTCGATTGTTAAGTTATATTTCACCCTTGTCTCTCTATTTCTAATTTTGCTGAATTGGTATCGGTAGCTGAGGTTAATGGTGGCACAGGTATATTTTTCATTTCCCAGACTTTAATTAGTATGAGATATTCATAGAAAGTTTGCAAGGTACACCAAGCCAACCCAGCTTGGCCATCAAGAAATCCTCTGAGAAAAATATACATATAGATGAAGCGAAATATTGGCCTAAAGGGTAAACGCAGGGAAAAGTCTTTTAGAGCACGTCTTCTCTCTACTTCAGACCCACCAAAAAATAGGTTTTTCCAAGATACCCTTCCTTTTTCTAATTGTCTAACTGTTTCCACAGCTTCATCTGTAGAATAGCGATTATGCTTTTCTATCCAGCGGGAAAGACCTTTACTACAGGTATAATGGGGGTAAGTTTCTTGCAAAAAACTTGTGGGACCATCGCAAACTTCCCGTTCTGTGTGACCATAGTCACCAAACCAGACTTTACCCTTGCGAAATAGGCGCATCTGATAGCGTGGATATTGGGTGCTGTAGCGAATCCAAGTTCCCATAAACATCACTCTTTCTGCAACATAATACCCGATATATTCTTGAGTTTGGACTTCTTTTAAGCATTCATGAAATAGCTCTGGGGTCATTCGTTCATCCGCTTCTAAGATATAAACCCACTTATATTTAGTCGCAACTTCCTGTAACATCCATGTTCGCTGTCGTCCATGGCTTTCAAATTTGTGTTGAACTATTTTTACAGGATAAGATTGAGCTATTTCTATCGTCCGGTCACTACTAAAGGAATCGACTATTATAATGTCATCTGACAACATTGCTGAATTAATACAAGCAGCGATATCTATTTCTTCATTGTAAGTCAGTATATAAATTGAGAACATTGATTAATTTTAGTAATTGCTCTTTGATAAATATCAAATTAGGAAAATAAATTACAGCAGATTCTAAGTAAGTATATAAAGTACAAGTACTAAAGAAAGTTTTGATCAAGTAGGTGATGTTGAAATTAAACTTTTGTAGCGCTCCCATTTTGTCTGCAATAGCTATACCCTACTAATATGAAATCCGCTGTAAATAGATCTCCAATTAGTAGAGCATTTATCATGAGGTAATGGTTTACACTTTCTCCTTCAGTACTTTGAATTTGCTCTTACTGCCCTTTCTAATTATTAAAGTCATCTGCTTCATAAAACTGATATCAAATTTCACGATTAGTCACATTTCAATGTTTACTTCCTCCGTTTACCCTAACAACTTAGCAGTAAAACTTCCAAAAACATTAACAGTTCAGCTAACCCCATCTGTCAAATACATGCTTAGATATCGTACCCGGTCTACGGATATACCAGATTCTGGTTAATCAAAGTTTATTATACTTAATGGTACATCCATTACACAACCTCAGCTAGAAAAAGTTTTAGAAAATGGAAAAAATACACTTGTTCCATTACTTTTAATAACTCCAGTATAATAACCCTTCATAATATATTTTATCAACTAATACCATTTCTCCATGAAGTTGCACTTAATATAAAGATAACAATAGTTAAGTGTAATAAGGCCTTGAGTAAAAAAAACTGTAATAATTAGCAACAATTATTAAGCGCATAGTCACAGAAAAATAGTATCAATTAATTTCATATTGTGATTGTTAAGATATCAATTGGCAATTATCTAGCGGGATTTTGGCGATGTCCCTTACCTTTAATAATTCCCATATTTTTTAATCCTGTCCAACCAATCATAATATATCCTACTGCTAAAAGTAAACTGCTTATGCCTGTTCTGATACTAGATTTAAAAGAGTTTATATTAGCTTGTTTTTCTAATTCTTGCTTACGACTACGAACCCTAGTTAAAAGTTGATCTGGCAATTGTTTTGCTTGACTATTGATAAATTCATCAATAGCTTGAGGATTATCTTTTGATTTTTTCAGTATACTTTCTACCTGTTCTGATAATTCTCCATTTTCTAATACTTTATTTAACTCAGTCTCATTTTCTAGTAAAGTAGTAAATCTATTTTTCAATTGAGCTTGTCTTTGCTGGAGCAAATTTTTAAAATCACTACTACCAATACGAACTTCCAATTGTTTTTCAGCTTGGCTTGCTTGCTGATCGATCCTTTGAATCAACTCAGCCTTCGCTAAATTAGTATTATTTAGGTGTAAAGGAAATAGTAATAGATACACCAATCCTAATAAGCTAGCAAGTAAAAGTCCCCAAAATCTCAAATCTAATATCGAAGATTTAGAGTGCTCTTGAAGACCAGAATTACTGTTTACCCAGTAGCCTGTGAATAATAAGGCCATTCCTACCATAGGAATAATTCCTCGATCGACTATTTGGGTCGCTAAGCCGATCTGCCATGTTTTATTGTATATGTCGTTTATGTTAGAAGGAATAGATAAAACTATAAAGTCAAGTATAGAGGACAAAATCATAACTACTCCTACTATTATGAGAGTCCTAGCAGCTATGGATGAATATTGACGGATACTTGTTGCTTTCATGGGATTTTGCCGAGTTTTCAATTATGGTTTACCGGAAATAGTGGATCTGAAATGTTGAGGACCCACTATATTACTAATGGCGGAAATATATTTTCCCTATCTCAAAATAGTATTCTCTTCTGAGAATTATGACAGGATTTAATCATAGGCCATCAGCTTTTTTCATCTCTATCTTAATTTGAAAATTTTTCAAGCCCTAATTCGGGCTGGCTGAATAAATATAGAATCCTGAAGATACATTAGTTTAAGTGATGACTTATCCTGAAAAAAGTGCCAAAAAATTACTAAATCAATACTTGCTCACCTAGAACTTTCCCAGTTAGATGAGGGGAAATTCATAAAAATTAATATACTGCAACTATTGCACATTGACTATTTCCCATTTTCTTCCCTCACTAATGGACTTTTTTTAGTAAACCATAATTATTATGTTGTGCAATATTATTATTTTTTGAAAAAATAAACCTAGATTTTCGGGGTTGAATATGTATACTATGGCAATCCTAAATCATTTGTAAAATCACTGTAATTATTAAAAAATAGCTTCAACTCCTGTAATTTTCGCTTTTGGCCTTTGACCTTCTACCAAGGGGAGCCAATTTCTTTAACTTTTGTAATGAGGATTGCTATATTTAATTTTTTTTCTTATTTAATTTTATCATATTCACCTCTTTATACTAGTCTTTAAAGAAGTTAAGTAAAATTTTGAATAAAACTTGAGAAAGATTTGATCTACTAGGTTCAATTTTTGTCCTTAAATTTAACCCCAAACAGTTCGAGAAACTACAGTTGAGGTGTAGGGTTTTAAGTCTAGTTACTCACTGTGAGAGCTTATTGATCCTCAACAAAGAATATTAATTTTTGCCAAAAATTGCTAAAAAATAGAAATGGGTCCAGGAAGTTCAATTTAGAAAAATACTAATAGAAATTACAAATACAATATTTAAGATAGAATGTTAATGTAAATTTGAATAAATATAAAAAAATATTATTTAATAATAAAGGGTAAATTGGGAGTATTAGATTAACAGTGAAAGAAAACTTAGAAAATGATCAAAATAAAAAAACATGAGTAGTTGATGATGAAGATTGCTTGATAACCATCCTAAAGCAAAACCTGGAATTTCAAGGATATAAAGTAAAAAATACAAATTTGGCAATAGAAATATTATTAAGACTTGAACAATAGGGACATAATTTTATCTTTTTCGGATTTAATGGTATCATAAATGGATAGCTTAGAGTTTTGTCAGTGTTGACTAGCTAGTAATTTAGGTCAATTAATACCTTTTATATTTCTGTCGAGTAAGGGAGAGTTATAATACATAATTATTTGTTTATCTATGGGAGCAGATGATTATATTAACAAGGCTTTTTAAATGGGAGAATTGGTAGCCAAAATTAAGGCTAAATTAGCCTGTTATAATAGAATTCATAGTCATTTAAAAAAGAGATGGAAAACTTTTTCTGCACCAAACGCGAGTTATAGCAAGAAATACTTGTCTCAATCTAAATCAAAATGACTATATTTGCACATGAAGAGACTGATTGAGGAGTTTAGCACAAAAATATAGCAATCCTATTTTATTCGTGGCAAAAATCCCACTGCTTTTTAGGGGACAGGGAACAGGGAAAAGAGAATAGGTAAGAGTTTTAGAAGTTTTATTTACTTATTGAAGTGTCGCAACCTATGCGCGGACTGCTATATAACTAAAAATGGTACCGAGCTATCTCTAACACCAGCAGAAGCAAGAGTGTTTTGGGAAGTTATTCAAGGTTTGACTAATAAACAGATTAGCGATCGCTTATTTATTAGTCCTAGAACTGTACAAACTCATTTGAGTAAGGTAGAAAATTCGCTCCTAGTTAGTTCCTTATGTCTTTGAACATGGATATCAAACACCTACTGAAAAATATATGAATTAAAGTCAATTATCAAAAGGCATAAGAAAAAATGGACTCCCAAAAGCTGATTTATGGTCTGTATAGTTTGACTGAACTAGAACAACTAATTAATTCTCAACCAACTTTTTGGCGACCTTTAGTATTCACAAATGGGTGCTTTGACTTAGTTCATGCTGGACATATCCGTTATTTGTGGGTAGCTAAGTCTCTGGGGCGATCACTTGTAGTAGGATTAAATAGTGATTCGTCAATCCAAAATATTAAGCCCCAAACAAAGGGATATCCTATGCGGCCAATTGTGCCACAAACTCAACGGGCTGAAGTTTTAGGAGCCCTGAAACCTGTTGATGGAGTAGTAATTTTTAATGAAACTACTGCTAATAAAATAATAGAACGACTTAAACCCGATATTTATGTTAAGGGTGGCGATTATTCTGTCAAAACATTACCAGAAGCTTCAAAAGTGAAAGAATATGGCGGTAAAATCTCTTTAATTCAAATAGAAGTACCAACTTCTACTACTGCAATTATTAATAGTATTTTATACCATGATTGAATAAGGAGTCAGCTATGCTTTGACATCTTCCCCGGCCTAAAGGTACGGGGAAACAACCAAGCCTTAGCCTCTCGGTGGCTTGACATCTCACAGGCTGCTGCTACTAAAGTTGCTAAGTTCCATGCCGAACTGAAAGATACAAGGATAAATTCTCCGCTGAAATAATTCGTGAAAACCGAAAAATTATTTTAGAATATTTGAATGTTTCGGGTGTGATTAAAAATCGAAACCCACCCCCAACTCTTCTTGGGAGGATATCCTTAAAGGGTGGGTATCTGAATTTTGGCTGGATAAAATTCCGAAGTTTACTAGAAGGAAAAGCGGAAAAATACCGTCGTGAATTTAGAGTAGCTAGTTGTTGAGAAGTCACATCTCAAACTTTTTCAAGCGGTGAGTTTAAAGGTGGTAAATTAGATCTATCAATTCTTGAATGGGAGTGTCTCAACTGTGAAGCTAAACACGACCGCAACGAGAATGGGACAATAATTATATTATTCGTCGGAAGGCCACGTTTCCTTCGGAGGAGCTTGGAGTTTCATGTCGAGTTTCATGTCACAAAGCTAAAGCTGATCACCCAGCTATTTACAAGGCCCCACTAAAAGTGCCTTCTAGAAAAGGTGTACAAAAAAGAATATGTGAGTATACCAGCCCACATTGCTATAAAGCAAGGGGAGACACTTAAAAGATGGGCCAGCAAGAGTAACCCATCTCGCTTAACTTTTCTCCCGGAAGGGGATAGGAGTGGGTTAGGGTTGGTACAGCACCTAATGTTAGCTCAGCTTTGGGGAAGCAAAACGTGGAACCACTAATGATCTAAGGCTTGGTAGGAATACCCGCACCTTTCGGCAGGGAAGGATGTCAACGAAAAGTTCTACACAATTAGAGACAGAATTATGACTCCTAGAGGTACTGATAACTAGTAACTGATAACTCATAACTGAAATGACACAATCACAGACTAACTCGACACAATACCCTTCATTTAATATATCTGAACTAGAGTCTCAACTAAAATCTGGTTCTGAAAAAAAACAGTTGCAGGTAATTCCTTATTTTCCAGAAACAGGAGATGAAGGTCTAGAAATTCTCATGGAATTTTTGCAACAGAAAAAATCAGATTTGCCAACTATAGTTGAGGGAAAAATATATCAAGTTTTGCGTCAAGTGAAGTCATCTAAAGTTGATGATTTTCTACAGAAAAATTTTCCTCTAGGAGTCGTACCAATTAATCCTGAATCTAATATTGATTATAGTCATTTGCAAATAAAATTAGCTCATCAAGATTTTTTAGAAGCTGATAAATTAACGATGCAAAAATTGTGTGAATTAGTAGGAGAAGCAGCAACACAAAGAAAGTGGCTTTATTTTTCCGAGGTAGATAGTATTCCCATTCCAGATCTGAAAATAATTAATACCATGTGGTTGATTTATTCAGAAGGTAAATTTGGCTATTCTGTACAGAGAGAAATTTGGTTGGGAGTAGGCCAGAATTGGGAAAAGTTTCTACCAAAAATTGGCTGGAAAAATGGCAACACTTGGAGTAGATACCCTGATCAATTTACTTGGAATTTAAGTGCCCCGAAAGGTCATCTACCTCTTTCTAACTTACTCCGTGGGGTACGAATGTTTGCCTCTATATTATCTCATCGAGCTTGGTCTAAATAGGATATGCTGAAAACTTATAGGTATGGTTGATAGTAGCTAACAGTTCTGCAACTATTTACTAAATTGTTTCACTACTTTTTATGCTACCTATGTCCATGATTTTTAATGGTATAGCAATCCCAAATAGGTTATGAAAATCCAAAAACTAGAAATCAACTCCGAAACTCTTGCCCATTGCAAAAAAATTGTCTCGCTCCCATCTGTTTTGCCATTTTCATGCACCACTGCTGAAAAATTTAGACAAAATAGCGATCGCATGTAGTTAATTATGATTTAAAAATGTCAGAATTTAAGATTCGCCTAATTCAAAACCAACAAGAAAAAGAGGAAATGTATTATCAACGTTGGTTAGTGTTAAGAAAACCAATAGATATGGACATAGGAACAGAAAAAGATGAGTATGATGACTACTACTCTCTACATCTTATTGCTGTTTGTGATGAACAAATTATTGGTTCAGCCAGACTGCGACAATTATCTACAGAATTAGGAAGTATTTCATATGTTGCTGTTTTACCTAAATTTCAATCTCAGGGAGTAGGTACAGCTTTAATTCAAAAAGTTATTGAAATTGCCAAAGAAAAACAATTAAAATCCTTAAAAGTAGCATCTCGTTTGAGTGCATCTAAGTTTTATGAAAGAATAGGTTTTAGAAGCACTGGTCAACCATTCGATTTTTTGGGCATACCCCACCAACTTATGCTCTTTAACTTACCTTATTTCCAGAATTTATAGATATAGCTTTAAATCCACAAAATTATTGAAATTGCTAAATAAAAACAATTAATATTAGTTGAGAGTAATGCCAAGTCTGATTATTAAGGCCACATTATAAAAAATTCCTGAGTTCTTTTCTATTAAGAGTCTGGGCTATAAAACAACAGGTGTATGAAAATCTAAATTGGTATCATACGGCACTTCCCATTATTTTCAGGTATAATAAAATAAGAAAGTAGACCAATTTTTTAAATCCTGAATATCAATCAACGGTACTTTTACGTCTTTTATGCTCGAAAACTTCTATCATAGCTAGTATCTATAAAGATTGACTTGATGGGTAAGCTCCTAAACTTTTGCCCTTGTGTACTTTAGCTTCAAGTCTTTCCTGTCAGTATATTAAGCAATAATATGAAAATTGACAAGCCACTTATAGGGGAGAGAGAAACACCCAACTATTACTGAAAATGGTTCAATCATAGATATATAAGAAAATTAGGTTGATTAAATGTAGAACTTATGCGGTACAAAGATTTGGTCATATTTGTGATGTATTTTTGGTCTAAGCATCGTTAACTGAAGTGCAACAGAAATGATTGTATTAACCATTTCTGTCGCAGTGGGGGAAAAACTTCCCAAGAGAAGAAAAACTTCAGTTTTGACTACCATAATTCAATGGGGTTAAAATCAGGAGATTATGGAGGTATAATCAGGACTTTGACTCCTAAAGATTTGATGATATGGTCCTTAAGCTAGCTGATTCTGAGAATTTGTAGGTAAGTTTTTGAATTCAAAAAAACTTGAGAAAACTAGCAAGTTAAAGTAACTAAAATTTTTGACAGTTATCCGCTGTGCCAATGATTCTAAATTTTCTTAGAAAATAGGTATTGGAGAGACTGGTCAGCAGTTTTAGTTTTGAAAAATACCCTATCAACTTAACATTGTTCAACTTACCTTCTTATAGGAACTTACTAACACTTTCTCAGAAGTTTTATTCTCGAATTTGAAGCTAAGATTGCTGACAGAGTACTTGATAAATTCGGACTCGTGAGAAGCATCACAAGAACCTTTGGTATGGATAGTTTTACTTTGGTCTTTGACTAATTTAGCCTGACAAATATATTGAGAATCATCCGGTTTAAGCACAGCTAATTGAGTATTAACTAATGTTTTGTCTAAATTGATATTCAAGTGTAAAAGATTAACTTTATGTTCAAACCATTCCCAACCATGACGGAAAATAAGTTCTCTTTCCAAGACTTGAATACAAGTTGGTAAAATACCCCAACCTCGATACACTCGGTTTAATGATTCTATGTTGCCAGTTTGCAGCAAAATTGCTTGAAAAGATTCTTGATCAAGTAAGCCATAATATCTACCATCAGGAAAGTTAATTATAGTAGGTGCAAATCTATGGCCACCAAAGTGACTGGCTTTCCAGATTCTTGTGTTTTTTAGACCCAATTCAGAAATAGTTTTTTTAGCCTCTGTGTAAAACGGATTGCCATATTTAGCACAACACTTATCATGACTACCATGAGTACAAACTAATATGTCCCTTGTTTGATAATTTTGAGTGTTAGAATCTAAATTATCTCCCGCTAAGTATTTCTGAATAATTGGGGCTATTTTTTCCGGATGATCTACGTCAAACTCATATTTTTTATAACCGTTGAGGAATGAGGATTGCTCTTTTTCATAAATTAAAATCTTCCTGCTATTTTCCCTGTAATTTTTATTTTGATTAATCAATAAAAATCTAAGAGACAATTTCTTTCTTGTGACTTCTGACATCAAAATCTCTAAGTTTTTCGGAAAAAAACGAGACTCAAGAGCGTTATATTCCCAAGGGTAAGGACATTCTATCAGTACATATACTGAATGATTAGTAGCACTTCCAATAATATCTTCATCTGCTTTTCTACAAGCATCAGAACAAAAAAATTTATTCATTTTTAAACTCCTAATTCAACAAAAATGACTCTTTCAGTGATTCACTAACTAGCTTTGATTGCATGGGCATAGTATCTATTTTCTAGTGATATTCAAGTAACAAATTTATGAGTTATTTAGCACTAAATATTTCTCGAATAAATAAGTTCATCATATGCATACTATGCTAGGACTCAAATAAATAAGCAGGTACACAAAACTAATCACATACTTTCTCATACCGGAATCCTTATAATGTACACCTCACATAAAATTAGGGTAGGTAAACAATTTTGTTTAGGTGCTTATTTTGCCTTTGAGTACAAATTATAATTTTATATCCATCATATTTACCTCCTCAATAAACAATATCCATCATATTTACCTCCTTAATAAACAATATCCATCATATTTACCTCCTTAATAAACATTAATACAAAAAATATCTTCATATTTAAATTCCCGATTCAACAAAAATAACTCTTTCACTAACTAGCTTTGATAACATGGGCATAATATCTATTTCCCAATCATAGTCAGGCAGTAAATTTATAATATCTTTTCCAGTAAATCTTTCTCTACTAAATAAATTTTTTACTAAATATTCTGGGACTCCTCTAATAGATACTTCTTTACCAGAAACTAAAATTTTATATCCATCATCATCAGTCATTTTGGATATTTTTAACCTCTGAAACTGAGACACTTTAAATCCAGTATCAACGCCCTTGTGAAAAATATGAAGTCCAGCTTGATATGGTAAGTTATATTGTTCTACAGGTTTTTCTAAGCCATCCAAGTAGTTATTATATTCTTCACTAATGTTATGGTTATTTATATACTCTTTTAAGTCTTGAATTAAATTTTCTATACTTATATTAAAAGAATTCTCGTCTACCCTTAAAGGTAGATTTACTCTCCACTCTTCCCTGTGTTGTAATTTATGAATTAACCATTCCAATAAATCTGTACCTGTTGGAGAGTGAATACCTAAAGTAAGATGAATAGATGGTTCCTCTTTTGTCACTGCATAATGCCAATGTCCACGAGGTATATAAAGCACATCTCCTGGGTTTAAAATACAACTCAAATATGCTTCTTCTTCGGGCGGTGTAAAAGAGGATGATTTTTGGTTTGGCAATGGATATTTGAAGGTGTCAGTATAGACATACCATTGTTTATTTCCTTCTACTTGCAAAATAAATACATCGTGAGTATCGTAGTGGGTAGAAAATCCCTTTTTACTGGACCAAGAGCAATAAGCATTGACCTGAGTTGGGTATCCTAACTCATAGCTGAGTTTTGAAGTAAGTATAGAAACTTCTGGAATCCTTTTATGAATCTTATCTATAATTAAGGTTGCCCCTTTTTCACACCATTGGGTAAAATTTTCGTTCTCTTTTGCCTCTAGAACTTTTCCATCAAATGCAAGTCGCACATCAGGATATTTGATTTGATGAAAGTTGAGTAGATAGTTAAGCTTTTCCCATGAAAATAGGTCTGTAAAATCTTTCTCTCCTTGATTCAAGATAGCGATCGCTTTCCTAGTCCAGTTATTTTCTAAAAATTCTTTCCGGTTTAGTGGTTGTATTAGATGTGTTAAACATAGCATAATAATTAAGAATTTTTTCTATTAATTTTTGAGATCTATGGGACAGTATAGTTGAGTTAAGGATTTTTTCTAGCACATTATAGACTTGTAAGAGCTGATCTTTACTTCGTCTATCATATAATTTATTCTCAACTTAAATCCTATTGATTTATATGTGGGTTTATTTATGAATTCTTAACTTTTTTATAATATACAGATAAGTAAAATAAAATATAGTTGTGTTATATACAAAGGTAATGATATAAATTAGATAAGATAATTTTTTGGGGTACAAATATTATTGATATATATGTAGGTTTATTTTCAAGTTATTAATTCATTAATACTATTAGAAAAAGGCACTAAAATATGGTTATTTTGTATACAGATATTATAATGTTAATTAGATAGGGTCAGGGTTTTCCTGGCCTTTAATTTCCTTCTTAATCTATTGCCTAAAATTCACTATCTGTCTAATTTCTATATTTTGTACAACGCCATTGATAAGCGATATATATTAACAATTTACAGCTCTTAGGGAAATAGTAAAATCAAATAAAATCATTTATTATCTATCGGATTTAAGTGTTTTATTATGTTAATTTCCCATAAGAGTGTAGATATAAAGGGGTAAAGTTTTTACCATTATGTATTTTCATTTGTCACCTGCTCAAACTTACATGGCTAGTCAAGATAAGAATAATAGGTAACTCTTAATCCCCTAAACATCTAAAATAAACATTCAAACACTTAGATGTTTTACTCTTAGTGATGCCTATCGCTACCATCTGAAGCACCATCTGAGGCAAAATTCAATCCTGTTTCTGAGTTTTTGGCTAGTGAATTTTGTTGAACATCTTTTACCTCTACCTGAATTTTACTAGGCCGAGATTGCTGAACATCAAATTCTTTTGACATACTAATATCTCCAAGTTGAACTAGAACGGTTTTTAATAACTTCCTATAAACTGAAGTTTAAACTAAGTATATATTAAACTTCTTCGTCTATGCAATAGTTGAGAAATTTTTTTAATTATTTGGGATCAAGAGCTTCAAGTCTTGACTTCGTCAAAATACCTAATGCTAAGTTTTACCGAAAAATTGGGTTTGGTTTAAAGCTTCCCCCATAAGCGAGCGACTTTTTAGTTAATTTTTTTCAGAGGCCATGTTATCATATTTTTTAGTTTACAAGAAATATATTAGTCGCGGGTCGGCCATCCGAGAAAAAAAAACGGACGGGTCGGCAAGTTTAGGACTACTGCCAAAGTAGCGGCAGCCGCTGAAACATCAACCCGCATCGGAGCTACGGCTCGGTTGTTTCCCCAAAGTTATACTGTGTTTAGTAAAAAAAACTGTCAAATGTTAGATTTATCAACATTTTAAGCTCAAACCTTTATCCACTCAATGAGGGTAAGAAATTAACAATACCAGGAAAAGTAATAATTAGCACTAAAACCAATAACTGAAGTAGGATGAACTGAATAGCACCTCTATATATTTCACCAGTAGTAATTTCTGAAGGTGCTACACCTCGTAGGTAGAATAGTGCAAAGCCGAAGGGAGGCGTTAAAAAAGATGCTTGAAGATTGGCCCCCAAGATTACACCATACCAAACTAAGTCAATCCCAAGTTGTCGTGCAACAGGTACAAATAAAGGTACAACAATAAAAGCAATTTCAAAAAAGTCAATAAAAAAACCCAGTAAAAAAACGATAGTCATACTTACAACTAAGAAACCGATCGTACCACCAGGAAGATTAAAAAGCAAATCAAACATAAAGCGATCGCCCTCCACCCCTCGAAAAACCAAACTAAACGCAGTGGATCCCAAAAGTATAAACATCACCATAGTAGTTGTGCGGAGGGTAACATCACAGACCTTTCTTAAGGAAGTCCAACTCAACTTACCCTTAGCCATAGCAAGAGCGATCGCTCCCAAACATCCCACAGCACCAGCTTCTGTAGGTGTAGCAATACCAAAAAAGATACTACCTAAAACCAATAAAATTAAAAGTAATGGTGGAATCATTGCAGTTAGCACCCTCGCCCAGAGAGTTTTCCCTCCAATATCTCGTACCTGTGCTGGTAAAGCTGGAGCTAAGTCTGGTCGTATAAAAGAAACAATCAAAACATGAAGGGCGAAAGTTCCTGCCATTATTAGACCAGGTAAAATAGAACCAATAAATAGATCGCCAACAGAAATTCCCAACTGGTCTGCCAATACCACTAAAACCACACTAGGGGGAATAATTTGGCCCAGAGTTCCCGATGCTACAATTACACCTGTAGCCAACTCTTTATTGTACCCATATCGCAACATAATAGGTAAAGAAATCAACCCCATTGCCACTACCGTAGCAGCAACCACACCAGTAGTAGCAGCTAGAAGAGCGCCCACAAGAATAACGGCCAGAGCCAAACCACCTCTAACTCGACCAAACAATATTCCTATTGTTTCCAATAGTTGTTCTGCAATGCCAGATTTTTCCAACATAGCCCCCAGAAAAATAAAGTAGGGTATAGCCAACAAAGTATAGTTAGCCATAATACCAAAAATTCTTTGGGGCATTGCAGTAAGAAATATAGGGTCAAAAACTCCTAAACCAATACCTATTAAACCAAAGATTATAGCTACTCCTCCTAAGGAAAAAGCTACAGGATAACCGAGAGAAAGCAGAATCAATGCTCCGATAAACATTGATGGACCAAGTAATTCAGAATCAAAACTCAGACTCATGAGACTCCTGATAGGGGGATAATTTACCTGTAAAGACTGCAAAATTTTTAATTGCTTCAGAAATTCCTTGAAGAAATAATAATATAAAGCTAAGTATAATCATTGTTTTGATTGGGTAACGGGGTAATCCACCAGGGTCAGGAGAAGTTTCAAGGATAGCCCAGGAATTTAAGACAGCACCCCAGGAAACTACCACTACAATAATGCTGAAGGGAATTAAGAAAAATATTGTACCAATTAGGTTAGCTAGAGCTTTTCTTTTGGGACTCCACTTAGTATAAAAAATGTCTACACGAACGTGTTCATTGTGTTTTAGTGCATAAGGACTACCCAGAAGAAAAACCAGGTCAAAAATATACCACTGAATTTCAATAAAAGCATTAGAAGTTAAGTTTTGACCAATAGTCCTACCTACATAGCGTCCAATTACATTCCAAACTCCAACTAAAACCATTAGTATGACTAACCCATAGGTTAGACGTCCAATTAGTTCATTCAAATTATCAATTATCCGGGACAGACGTAAGAATATTTGCAATAGTTTTCCTCCTATAGCTTAAAAATTAAGATTGTGGACATTGAATTAGGCTTTAGTTAACTTTATATCTTATTAGTACTTAAGCATTTTCTGGTCAAAAAAATGGGTCAAAGTCATTCTAGACAAGAAAATTACGTCGATGGCCTAAAAATGGCTAGAACCTGTGCTTATTCAGGATTTATACCTTTTTGAGGTAAAAGCCCTTACCCATCTATATTTAAGTCTGTTTTCTCCTTCCATTTTGTTTAAGTCCCATTATCAGAATAACCTGTGAACTATGAGGATGTAAAAATCCAGTACAAGATAGCCACATAAAGCTTAAGAAATATCTGGACTTTAGGAAACAAGGGAAATAAAATCATCTTAATATTTGATTGAAAATAGGTGATACCTGAGTCTATCCCCAAACAAATCCCAGATTCACTTTATGCTTGGCAAAACGTCTTGATGTTCTTGTAGCCAACAAAAAAAATGTCATAAATCCTTGTTAGAAATGCTTAATCATATTTCATTATGATTTATAAAAGTTTATGAGTATAGCCTTCGATTAAACCTTTTATGAATTGTTGATGAATTATAAAAGTATAGGGTTTAAACAATCAAATAAAGTAACGTATAATAAGGTTTTTATTTATTAATTGATACTATTTTCAACCCAAGCATCACTAGGGCTTTTCGGTAAAAATATGAAATGTAGTTTCCTTGAAAAAAAAAGCTATGAATATCGATTCTCCAGTTACATTTTCCAGACTTTATATTTGTGATTAAATCATCAATTTAAATTGCATATTTTGTAGAGCTATTATTCATGATACACTTCAATATTTATTTGACAATTCAGATATTTTATTTCTGCTTCTATAGTAGTTACCCAAACTTTTCTAATATTGTTTTAAAGTGACTTTAGTAAAATAATTTGATGTCAAGATAGTACTATTCCATCTAACCTTTTTTGTGAGTATTTTTTTATCAGGAAATATTCCCGCCTGGCCTTTAACTAAAATTTATCTTTGGATAAATGGTCGTAAGTTAAGTGACTTTAAATAATGAGCTGGCCAGACGCCACGATGAGAGTTAGAACAGGCTAAGAGCCTCCAAACTATTAAAATTATGGGTCCTGCTGTTTCACAACAAGACTTTGTAGCTCGTATGCCATCGTTTTAACTGTTGATGCTACTTGATTGAAAGTGTATAGCTTTGAAGAAGTTAAATGTTGCGCCTTAAGTAATCGAGCTAGTGTAGATCATAAAATCCTCATTCCTTAGCTTCTGAAGTGGCTAGTATATCGAGCAAATTCAACCTAGGTAATGGCCAAATCCTATATACTTTTGCCAATTCAAGGATTCAACCAAGAAACCGTAAGACTGATGACCAGATCAGGAGCTCTCAAATAGGCTCCATGAAATATTAAGGATATAAGCATAAAAATCTATATCCGAAAGTTCAAATCAAAAATGGACATTTTTTTGAACTATTTTTATTGTAGCCAATTTTTTTTTGTGTTTTTTAAAATTATCAAAAGCCTACTCTATAAAGATCTTGAGCCTTTATGCAACCCATAAAAATCCTGTTGTGAAAAAAAAGTTGAGAAAAGGGGTTGACAGTTCCTGATAGAGTTGCTAAATTGGTAAATGCGCGGGTGAGAGACACAAAAAACCTCAAACCAACGTCCGAACCTAGAAAAATCAATAGTTTGAA
>JAKQYE010000056.1:0-20927 GCA_023356605.1 Trichodesmium sp. MAG_R02
ACTATTATTAAAGGCTCTTAAGTGGAAAGTTTCTATTAAGGTTAAATATTTAATATATAGGAATAGGTTCCTAATCACAATCTTATACCATATTGATGTTTTTATGTTTACAAAATTCCTTTGCAAAAATTACTTAGTCAAAACTTGGTTGATAGCTATTCTTGTTATTAATGGGTTAGAAGTTTTAGTTATGCAGGTTGGAAGGGCAGAGAATTTTGTCTTATCACAACAACCATTAACAACAGAAGCAACTGAAGAGCTGATAATTAATGGGACTCTCAATGAAAATAGTGAGCTGTTTGAAAATGATGGGAGTTACTTTCAAAAACATACTTTTACAGGCAAAGCAGGTGAAGCAATTACTATTGAGTTGAATAGTTCTGAATTTGATGCCTACTTAATGTTAATAGATCCAAAATCTAATAAAATTGCTGAGAATGATGATGGAGGGGAAAATAATAATGCCAAAATTACAATAACTTTACCTACTACAGGAACTTATACAGTTATTGTCAATACCCATGAAAAAGGTCAACAAGGAAGTTACAAACTGAGTTGGCGAGAAGCTTCAGCTAAAAAACAGTCCCTGGCTTCTGCCACAGAACTTAATGAGAAAGCTATTGAACTATATAAGCAAGGTAAATATGATGAAGCAGTAACTTTATTAGAGCAGTCTTTGAAAATTATGAAGCAGTTGCTGGGAGCTGAACATCCTGATGTGGCCACCAGCCTCAACAATTTGGCTTTACTGTACAAAACTCAAGGAAGGTATACAGAAGCTGAACCTTTGTATATACAATCATTAGATATGAGAAAGAAGCTCCTTGGTGCTGAACATCCTTCTGTTGCCTCCTCCCTCAACAATTTGGCTTTACTGTACAAAACTCAAGGAAGGTATACAGAAGCTGAACCTTTGTATATACAAGCATTAGATATGAGAAAGAAGCTCCTTGGTGCTGAACATCCTGATGTTGCCGCCTCCCTCAACAATTTGGCAGAACTTTACTTTTATCAAGGAAGGTATACAGAAGCTGAACCTTTGTTTATACAAGCATTGGAAATGCATAAGAAGCTCCTGGGTTCTGAACATCCTGATGTTGCCACCTCCCTCAACAGTTTGGCTTTACTTTACCAAGCTCAAGGAAGGTATACAGAAGCTGAACCTTTGCTTATACAAGCATTAGATATGTATAAGAAGCTACTGGGTGCTGAACATCCATATGTTGCCACTAGCCTCAAGAATTTGGCAACACTTTACCAAGCTCAAGGAAGGTATACAGAAGCTGAACCTTTGCTTATACAAGCATTAGATATGTATAAGAAGCTACTGGGTGCTGAACATATTAATGTTGCCATCTCCCTCAACGATTTGGCAGCACTTTACGAATCTCAATGAAGGTATACAGAAGCTGAACCATTGTATATACAAGCATTAGACATGTGGAAGAAGCTCCTGGGTGCTGAACATCCTTTTGTTGCCACCAGCCTCAACAATTTGGCAAATCTTTACAATGCTCAAGGAAGGTATACAGAAGCTGAACCATTGTATATACAAGCATTAGACATGTTGAAGAAGCTCCTGGGTGCTGAACATCCTAATGTTGCCACCAGCCTCAACAATTTGGCTTTACTTTACAAAAAACAAGGAAGGTATACAGAAGCGGAACCTTTGTATATACAAGCATTAGAAATGTTTAAGAAGCTCCTGGGTGCTGAACATCCTAATGTTGCCGGCAGCCTCAACAATTTGGCTTTTCTTTACTCAGCTCAAGGTAACATTGCTGCAGCATTGCAATACCTTGAACGCGGCTTAGAAGTTGAAGAAAAAAACCTAACTTACAACTTAGTCGCCGGCGCTGAACCTCAAAAAGAAAAATACCTCAAAACCATCTCAGGAACCAAAAATTACGCCATCTCTTTCCATCTGCAAACAGCACCAAATAATCCAGCCGCCACCACTCTAGCATTAACCACCATCCTGCGCCGCAAAGGTCGCCTCCTCCAATTCTTAACCGCCAGCAGACAAATACTCCGACAACAACTTGACCCTCAAGGACTACAATGGCTAGATGAACTTGATAATATTCATGGTCAACTTTCCACTCTGCTCTATAACCGACCGGAAAATCTCGCTCTAGAAACCTATCGTAAGGATATTGACAAATTAAAACAACAAGCAAATGAACTAGACGACAAAATTAGTCGTCGTAGTAGCGAGTTTCAGACTTCGACCCAACCTGTAACCTTAAAAGCTATTCAGCAGTTGATACCCGTAAATGCTGCCTTAGTAGAATTTGTACAGTATTCTTCTTATGACGCCAAGACAGATACATCGGGTGAGCCACGCTATGGGGTTTACGTTCTGAATGCAGAGGGAGAACCCCAAGGCATCGACCTGGGAACAGTTGAAGAAATTAAATCAGACCTAGACAAATTTAGAGTTCTTCTAAAAAAGAAAAGAGCCCCTTTAGAGAAGCTTAAAAAAACCGCTAGAGAACTTGACGAAAAACTAATGCAACCTGTACGTCAATTAATAGGTTCAAAGGAACAAATTCTAATTTCTCCTGATAGTCATCTTAACCTAATACCTTTTGAAGCTCTAGTAGATGAAAATCATCAGTATCTAGTAGAAAATTATAGTATTACCTATCTCAGCTCAGGACGTGACTTACTTAAATTGACTACTAAAGCCAGAAAAACATCAGCAGCAGTATTGTTAGGAGACCCAAATTATGGAAAGAAAGACAAAATTGCTACTCAGCGTAGTTTCAATAAAACATCTTCCAATATAGCATTACCAAGACTATTAGAAACTGCTGATGAAGTCAAAGCCATAGGAAAATTACTAGGAGTTCAACCTTTACTACGAGGAGCAGCCACTGAAAAAGCTATCAAGCAAGCTCAAAATCCTTTTATATTACATATAGCTACCCATGGTTTATTTGAAGAATCTAAAGAAAAACCTCAAAACCCTGAAGAACTACCTATAATAGAGAGAAAATCCCTACTACGATCAGGTTTAGCTTTGGCTGGGTTTAAGGAAGAAAATATAGTAGGAGATAATGGTGTTCCGCCAGAATTAGAGCAAAAAGAAACAGATGAAGACAATGGTTTTTTGACTGCTTTAGAAGCCACAGGATTAAAATTACTAGGCACAGAGCTCGTAGTGTTATCAGCTTGTGACACAGGGTTGGGGGGAATTAGTCCCGGAGAGGGAGTTTATGGACTACGAAGAGCCTTTTTTATTGCCGGTTCCCAGAGTCAGGTCATTAGTTTATGGCAAGTTGATGATGAAGGCACAAAAGACTTAATGGTCAAGTATTATCAACGTCTGTTGGATGGAAATATAGGACGAACAGAAGCCTTAAGGAAAACTCAACTCGAGATGCTGAGGGGAGAAGCAGGAGAAAACTACAGTCATCCCTATTATTGGGCGAGTTTTATTCCTTCTGGAAATTGGCAACCAATTCCTCCAAGGTTAAAATAGTGTAAATTTTTCTTAAATAAATATTACAGCAGATTTCCGGCAGCGGTTTTCATTTTAGTAGACCACAGTAGGGACGTTCCTAGGAAGGTCTTGATTCATTCTATACCCACAGCAATGGGCAAAAAGTAGAATATTCTAGCTTGTTAAGAAAGTCAGAGAAAAAGCTCAAGAAACTTCAACCTAGTTTGAGTAAACATATCAAAAAAACTCTCAGCAGAACCCATATTTGCTAATGTAGGTTAGTACTATGTCCTGACCATAATACTATTATAAACATCCTTTACAAAAGTTTAGACCTGGTAGGGCATACCAAGTCTTAAAATCCTTGTGGACAGATTAACCTCTGGGTAGCTTAGGATAACTTGTCAAGTAAGGAAACCTAGGTGAAGCAAAAATCCTCGCCCTTTAAGGCGGGCAGTCTCAATAAGGAAAAACTAACTACAATCAAAAAAGTTTGACAAAAAATAGTAAATATGGTAGAGAATCCAGAAAAATTGATAAAAATTGCCGTTGTCGGAGATATTCACAATCAATGGGAAGCAGATGATGAAATAGCCCTCAAATATCTAGGAGTTGATTTAGTACTATTTGTAGGAGACTTTGGTAATGAAGCAGTAGAAATTGTCAGGGAAATTGCCACTATTGACATCCCTAAAGCAGTAGTCTTTGGTAATCACGACGCCTGGTATACTGCGACTTATTGGGGCAGAGCAAAATGTCCTTATGACCGAACTCAAGAAGATAGAGTTCAACAGCAAATAGATTTATTAGGAGAAGCCCATGTAGGTTATGGTAAGTTGGACTTTCCAGATTTAAATTTGACAGTAGTGGGGACTCGCCCTTTTAGTTGGGGAGGTCCAGAATGGAAATATCAAGATTTTTATCGAAAACGATTTGGAGTTAATAGTTTTGAGGAATCTACTGATTTAATAGTTAAAGTCATAGAAAGTACCCTCCATGAAAATGTTATTTTTCTTGGCCACAATGGTCCCACTGGCTTAGGAGATGCTCCCGAGGATCCAGTGGGCCGTGATTGGAAACCTATAGGTGGGGATTTTGGGGATCCAGACTTTACTGATGCAATAATAAAATCCCGTGAGTTGGGCAAAAAAATTCCCCTAGTTGCCTTTGGTCACATGCACCATAGATTGCGCCATACTGACAAACAGTTGCGTAAGTGTGTTGATATAGATACTGAAGGAACTTTGTATTTGAATGCAGCAAGTGTGCCACGGATTTTTGATAGTGAAGGCCAAAAAAGACGGAATTTCTCAATTGTATCTATGGAAGCAGGTGTTGTTTCTGAAGTTGCTTTGGTTTGGATTGGCCACAATTTGACTGTCATTTCTAAAAAAATTTTATATAATCAAGCAAAATCTGTTTTTGAGCCTGCATAAGTGCTATGATTAGTAGTTGTCAAAAACATTACGAGTGTCTCAGCTTGTTTAGTCAAAACTTTAAAGTAATTTTTGACTATCCTGGGCTCTATGGCCCTTGATTTTTGACTAATTAAGGAGAGGTGGCAGAGTGGTCGAATGCGCTCGACTTGAAATCGAGTGAGGTGAAAGTCTCCGTGGGTTCGAATCCCACCCTCTCCGTTGTTTTCTGAGTTTAGGTTATGAATATTTTATAGTTATCAGGACTTACCCTAAGACACCTGGTTTCTAAAATAAATCATTATTTTTAATATGTATTGTCTTGAAATAAGAATGAGACATTTTCCTTTAGGTGAAATACATTCATAGCAAGAAACACTTGTCTCAATCTAAAGTAAAACGACTATAAATATCTACCATAAACCGGGTTTGCGGAATTTGCCCGGGTAAGTCCTGGTTATGTAGTGTCATTTATAGTAGCCTCCACATTTTATTGGCTTTACTATTCGTAACATTCTTTGTAAAGTATCTGGTTTTTGTTTAATTTTCTGCCCTCATGAAAAAATCAAAATTTTGCTCAACTTTAGTCTTTGGCCTTCCTCCATGTTGTTTTAGGTTCAGACCTCCTGTGTTTCCATAATGCCCTAATAAATTACGGACAAAAGTCAAATTTTCCTTGAAATCTTTGTGCTATTTGACGTTGAGAACCTTCTTTATTTTCATAGGCTCTAATCACACGAAGATGTAAATCTCGTTAATATGGTCTGGCCATTTTTGGTAAGAGCGATCGCTCTAGCTCTAGATAAATATTTTGTCTTTAGTCACATTTTACACTTTTGTAGTTCACTCATAGGAAAAGCGCTGTAACCATAAACAGGGGGCAAGGACAGCCACAAATACCTTACTGTTGCACAATAAAATATGTAACATTTTGGGAGAAAAACAATGAATCGTCAGCCATTACTTGATCCTAATCGTTCCTATACTTTTAGTAATTATTTTGAGTTAGGATTTATAGTAGACGATTTGGTGGCTGAATTTGGTTACTCTTTTGAGCGAAAATTTCTCAGCTTACCAAAATATCCTGATGAATTAGACCGAATCACTGATTTAAAGGAGCGCATTGAAGAGATATTACCTTATGTAAATTTAGAAAATGAAGCCACCCGTAGAGAAATGATGATTGCACCAATTATCTTAGACTTAATCCACTATTCCCAGGCTAAGTTAAGAATAGAATATTCCATTCAAGTTGACAACCGATTGTCAGGTAAATTAGACTACTTGTTATGCTCAACAAGGAATTTAATTGTTATTGAAGCCAAACAAGGGGATATTAATAGAGGCTTTACCCAATTAGCCACAGAAATGATTGCCCTCGACAAATGGATTGATTCTCCACAAACTCAAATTTTAGGGGCGGTAACGACCGGCAATGTTTGGCAGTTTGGTGTTTTAGATCGTCAATCAAAATTAATCTGTGAAGGAATCAATCTTTACCGAGTCACTGAGGAATTAGAAATCATAATCAGGATTTTATTAGCCAGACTTGTTTAGCTAGACGGTGTATTTTCTTAAGAAAGTGGGAATGTGAGGTATTTCACAAATCGACAGGCAGGCTATACTTGTGAGCCTGCTCTTGGGCAAATATACAAGCAGGTTGAGGAGCCCTTACGTATTTAACAGGACTGACGCAGGCAAACTGAGACACCCAGTTTCTCGTAGATATTTATGTGTTAAAAACAACGATTTACTGTAGAAACCTGGTTTCTTTGCGTAAATCCTGAATATATGTAAATATACCAGTAATCATAGCTATAGTAAAGGAATCTCATGTTGCGGAGCACCCCAATTCATACCTAGATATATTGTATAACTTAATATTTTTCGTAAGTCCTGCAAATATTAAAGTTTTGCTATGTATTATTTGGTGTCAGGGAAAATAGTCAGAAAATACTTTTTTGCTTTTCTACGGCTTTGTTGCGTAACTTATCTAATGCCTTTAAAGCAGAGGAACATACAATCGAATCACTATCTTTAACTACGTTTAACAGGAACTGCATCACAGCTTCAGAAGCATTGCCTAAGTTCCCTAATGCCTCTACAGCAGCATGACGCATCACCAAATCGTTATTACTATTTTCAAGTAAACCTAAAAGAGCTTGCTCCACAACTTCAGAAGTGTCACCTAATTTGCCCAAGGCTTCCACAGCAAAATAACGCATCACCAAATCGTTATTGTTATCTTGAAGTAAACCTAAAAGAGCTTGCTCCACAACTTCAGAATTCCCACCTAAGTTCCCCAAGGCTTCCACAGCAAAATAACGCATTACCAAATCGTTATTGTTATCTTGAAATAAACCTAAAAGAGCTTGTACCAGAGTTTCAGAAGCATTGCCTAAGTTGCCTAACACCTGTACAGCAGAACGACGCACCTGCAAATCATCATCTTCAAGTAGGGCTAAAATAGCTTCCACTACAGGTTCTGAAGCATTACCCAAGTTACCCAAGGCCTGTACAGCAGCAGAACGAACTTTTGAATTTTCATCTTTTAGACATTTAACAATATCGGGAGCAACAAATTTAGCAGCCAAACCACTATCTTTAATTTTTTTGATATCATCAAGGCGATCGCTTACCGTTGCCCCTGGAGCAAACAAGTTGCGCACAAACCTTTTAAGCCTTTGCCTCTCTAACTCTTTTTGCAAAGTATCCAAATCGAATCCTGCCACTTTCCCAATTTCATCTAGAACAAAACTTGGTACTTTAAACTCCGAACCTTTTGCCAAACAGCAATCTCTGAGTACTAGCAAAAAGTCTTTAATTTCTTCGTTACCTAACTTTTCCTCTACTTTTATCAAGAACTCCCGCCACTGTTTCTCATCATCCCGACATTTCTCCTGCACTAAATATAGTGCAGCCAAATATTCCGCTAATGGATCGAGAGCAAAGTGAATTTTATTTCTGTTTTTTCTTTCACCATATCCAATAGACTTAAGTAGTCCCAAATGTTTCTCGAAATACTCAAGACATGATATTGCATCATTTCTCCCCAACTGCTTAAAAGCTTCAACTACTGCTTCGCGTTCCGTGTAGGATGGTTTATAATTTTGTTCTAAACACTTCCAAGCAATTAGTTGAGCATCCTGTTTAACTGTAGGATATTCAGTATTAGTCTTTCTTTCACCTTGACGGTTCAACTTTTCCAAGTGGTTAAGTATCAGATCAGGAATATTGTCGAGATAAGTCTCGCAGAGCACATTATTCTCTTTACTATTAATCATCTTCTCAGCATAAAGCTTTGCCAGCAAAACAGTAATAGTCTTCTGTTCCCCAACAATGCCTGCAAGTTGAGCGCATTCGTGTAAAAATTCTTCTTGATCCGCCTGAAACAAATGCCACTTACCGCGCTCCTTTAAATACTGCTCGATAAAGTAAGCTAACTTTCCCCCATCGAACCGGAGGGTTTTAATTTTGATGTCAATACCCCGGAAATTTTCCTCTATTCTGGAAGTTATAATTAAAGCATTTGCCGGAAACTTTTTCAGGTCAGGATTAATTTTTTCTTGAGTCTTTTGACTCATCTCCGAATAGCGATCTATTATTAATAAAATTCGGCCCTGTAGTAAAAGTTGTCTGAGTAATAATTCATCGATAATCGTTTGTTTGCTGTCACTCGAGTCCTGAATTTCTACCATGATTGCTTCCATTATCGGTTTGATACCATCTCCAGGGTGCTCAATTTCCTGATTAATTAAAACTGGTACCATCAAATGTTTGCCTAACCCTTTAGAGTGATGCTGTTTTTCCATTACCCATTTAGCAATTTGACAAGCAATAGTTGTTTTTCCTGATCCTCCCTCACCCCAAATTAATAGTCGCACTCCCTTGTCTGTTTTCAAAAATCTCCTCAAGATTTCCGCTGTTAGTTCATCGATTTTCTGATTATTTAATTTAACTGGAAGAGAGATATAGTCTTTTCGCTCCTCAACAGTTTGATTTTCCAGAAACTTCTTTTCAAAAGCCTCCCGATGTTTTTCAACCCAAGTATTTAGTACCCTGGGACGGTACTTAAGAAAAATTAAGATAGCAATAGGTAGTTTCACCTCTGGAGTTATAGGTGTTTTCGGTATCTTAAATTCCGTAGGTAGCCCTAATAACCATAGAGGACGAAACCAGAAAACTCCCAAATAGGAACCCATCAGTACAAGGATTAAAATTAACCATCCTTCCAAATTTTTCTCATCATTATAATTTTTCAATTTTTCCTGTGTTTTCTCTTTAGCGGGTTGACTTGTCTTTTTTAGCTCAAGGTCAGTAATAGGTTGAGGCTTAGGTTGAACATTTACTTGGGCAGAGACTAGACTATTAAATTGCTCAGTGTCTAGATATACTGGAGAAAAACCTGTTGTCGTTAAAGGCAAAGAAATAGACAAAAGAGCTATTGTAAGTACAGCTAATAGGGTCTGTAATGGTAGTTTAACCATAAATTAGAATACCCAAAAAGAGAATTTTAGATATTCATTATAGCAATTATTAATGGCTTTGTTCCATGAAAATGGCGATCGCGCTCTTCTGAACTGCCAAACCCTGGGCAATTCCTAACTCCTCAGATTTAATGGTATAGTCATTTCAAATAAGAATGAAAAACTTTTTCTACTGAAACTTAGTTACAGCAATAAATACTTGTCTCAATCTAAATTAAAATTACTATATATCTTTAACCACACTACACCTACTCTAGGACATTCTATAGAGTGTCCCTACCTATTCCCCTCTCTGTCCCTCTACGGTTGTAATTAGAGATTGGTTATCTATTCCCCTACTCAAGAATGTGGGTTTTAATTATCATTATTAATATATTTAGGGAATTGATCAGAAAATCATGGGTATAACCCCCTTATCAGGGTAAATTCATCTCAATTCTAGAAGCTTCTGCTCTTAAGCTTTATAGGAATAACAAGTATAAATACTCAACAGCTAGACATCCTCACCCCCTCAGAACTTCTTTAGGAAGATGGGTTTGTCCAGGCGTCCTCAGTATTGTAAAATTTTATTAATTTTATAAAAAATATAGAAAAACAACGAAAAATATCTTAGACTGGGATTAGTTAAATTCCCATAAATAGGTTTATGAATGAAATTATCTGAATTCTGCAAAATATTATCGGAGTTTGTTACAAGAGAGCTTGGAATATTTCAAACCTCATAGAGAAGTAAGAGAAACTGACACTTATAACTGAAATGACTGGTTAGTCTAGCCGAAAATAACTTTCAAATCAGGAAGTTTTTGAACTTGATTAGCTATCAGCTTTTCCTGAGGGAATACTCCACAAACAGCATTAATAATAGTTCCCCGGACAGTTAGGACATTATTGTGCGTCTCAAATATAGTTACGGCAATAATGTAGGGAGTAATGGCCATTCCCCTTGACTGACTTCCCCCCTGAGAGGAGTAAAGGGGAAGGTTCAAACGACCATTGTGCAAGTTTTGCTGGGAAAATAAAAGGAAGTAGCCTATGGAAATCACAATATGCTGATAGCTGAGTGCTAAGTTCTACTCAATATCCCACTGGTATTTTGAAGAGATATTCATGACCTGAACTAGACTCTAGATAAGGTTGAGGAACATTAGGAGCTGGACGTGGAGGAGCTGGTTCTAAAAATATCCTATTTACAGAATCTGGTGAAGCTAAACTACTGTCAGAAGTTGATGCTTGTTCAGCTATATGATTTTTTAATAGTTCATTAGCAACACTTATCTGCTGTTCTTTTTCTTTAAGTTTTTGTAATTTTTGATATTCTGTTGTCCATTGAGACTGACCATAAATTGTTAAGCCATAAAAGGCCACACTCGCACTTGCTAATAATAGTGCGACAATGGACGAAGTGAATTGTGTTATCATTAAAGATTTCAACCAAAGTGGTTTGGACTGAGCTAGAGAGATGACTTGAGCCTGATTCAGTCCTTGAATTGTTTGTAAGTCCCGACTCTCTTCAGAGGTCTGATTACCATCAGATAAGTTTTTTTCTATTGGTTTGTGTGGGGGAACTGATTTTCTTGAAATAACAGAAAAATTAGTTTTTCTGGACTTATTGCTTCGGGTTGAAAATGAACTTCTAACTGCGACCATTATGGTTTACCTATATTGAATTCTATATAATTACAAAAAATAGTATTTGCTGTTAAGTATATGTTGTAACTTCCTGCTCAAGTTAAAATTTAAATTTTTTATATTTATATACTTCTAAACTATAGCAATCCCAAATAGGTTATGACACTTCAAAAACTAGAAATAAACTCCGAAAGCATTCCCCCCTCCTCAAACATTTAACCCCAACCTATATCCCAAAAAAAAGTAAAATTTTGGACAACGTAAAAATGTGATTTCTACATCTGATAATTAATATTTTCGCTTCTATTCCATGAATAAAAAATTTTGAGGTTAAAATTATATAAATCAACGATGCTAATGTAACCATCCTATTTTAATTAAAAGTTTTCACTAACGGGGTGAGAGCCAACCTGAAATGAAGAGAGATATATAGTGTCAAATGTTTAATATTTTACAATACCAAAACAGTTTTGGTGTAGCTATGGTACTAACAGCTTGATATATTATCTGGAAATGCTGAAAATTAGATACTTTCAGGACTGACACAGCACCTTGAATCAACAAAAACAGTAATGAACAGGACTTACGCAGGCAAACTGAGAAACCCGGTTTCTCCTAGATCTTTATGTGTTAAAAACAATGATTTACTGTCAAAACCTGGTTTCTTTGCGTAAGTCCTGATGAATTAAGAAGAAATTCAACCATACTACCACCCTACCTGAAACCTGATACCTGACACCTGACACCTACTAGGATTTTACCCCCTTGCTCACCCCTTCTTAAGTTTTCATTATACCTCTCCAAAAATGAGAATTTTGAAGAGCTGGGTAAGGGTTTGAGAACCTTTTCTAGAGGTCTCTATTAAAGAGACTTTCTATGGATTTGCTCCTATTTATCCCTATATATTTACTAAACAGTAAAAAAATTAGTTAAAAATTATCTTCATAACTTGTATAATTGTGTTAACTCCATAAAAGAAAAAACTGAGTTTTATAAACATTTATCGTTTCAGAAGCACAAGTCATGGTAAAAAGGTAGAAATTGAAGTTTTGTTTCAGCCTTTGACCATCAGCTCTGTCAAACCAATATCTAGAAAAGTTACCCTAGTAGGGCATTATCTATTAAGAGATCTTCCCCATCTTTTGGCATTCTTAATTAATTGTTAACAAAAATATATTGACAAAAATGACAATTTCTGTAGATCAAGTTAACCTAATAGCTTGGAATCATCATCACAACCCCTTTGAAATCTTGGGTTCTCATCAGATAGAACAAGATGGCAAAACCGTTACAGTAATCCGAGCATACCAACCAAATGCCGAAGCTGTCTCAGTCATCTCCCCGATAGAACGGAAAGAATACCCAATGCAGTCAGTCCATAACCCTCATTTCTTTGAATGTGTCATCGACACCCCGGACCTGGCCAACTATCAACTTAAAGTAAAAGAAGGAAAACACGAGCGAGTTATCTATGATCCCTATGCTTTCCGGTCTCCGAAACTCACAGACTTCGACCTCCAACTATTTGGAGAAGGAAACCATCACCGGATCTACGAAAAACTAGGAGCCCATATTACCGAAATTGATGGAATTAAAGGAGTCTATTTTGCTGTTTGGGCACCCAATGCTCGTAATGTTTCAATTTTAGGAGATTTCAACCATTGGGATGGTCGTAAACACCAAATGCGGAAAGGACACACAGGGGTTTGGGAATTATTTATTCCCGATATTGGCCCTGGAGAACATTATAAATATGAGGTCAAAAACTGGGAAGGACACATCTATGAGAAAAGTGACCCTTATGGATATCAACAGGAAGTAAGACCCAAAACGGCTTCCATTGTTGTTGACTTAGACTCCTATACTTGGAACGACGAAGAATGGATGGAGAAACGTCGCAATACTGACCCACTCACTAAACCTATTTCTGTCTATGAGTGCCACTTGGGTTCCTGGATTCATGCTTCTGCTGATGAACCAGCTAAACTATCTAATGGGAAAACTGAGCCTGTAGTTCAAGTCTCAGAACTCAGAGCAGATGCCCGTTTTCTTACCTACCGAGAATTCGCAGATCGCCTGGTTTCCTACGTTAAAGATTTGGGCTACACTCATATTGAAATGTTACCTGTGGCAGAACATCCTTTTGATGGTTCTTGGGGCTATCAGGTTACGGGATTTTTTGCTCCTACCTCTCGCTATGGTAATTCCCAAGACTTTATGTATTTCGTGGATAAATGTCATGAAAATGGTATTGGGGTAATTGTAGACTGGGTCCCTGGACATTTTCCTAAAGATGGACATGGTTTGGCTTTCTTTGATGGTACTCATCTCTATGAACATCCAGACCCTCGCAGGGGTGAACACAAGGAATGGGGTACTTTAGTATTTGACTATGGTCGTAATGAAGTTCGTAACTTCCTAGTGGCAAATGCACTTTTCTGGTTTGAAAAGTATCACATTGATGGTATCAGGGTAGATGCTGTTGCTTCTATGGTCTACCTCAACTATATGAGACCTGATGGTGAATGGCTTCCTAACCAATACGGAAGTGTAGAATACATTGAAGCTGCTGATTTTATCCGTCAACTTAATCATTTGCTTTTTGGTTACTATCCTGGTGTTCTTTCTATTGCAGAGGAATCTACTGCCTGGCCAATGGTCACTTGGCCTACTTATGTAGGTGGTTTGGGTTTCAACTTTAAGTGGAATATGGGTTGGATGCACGATATTCTTGACTATTTTGAAAAAGACCCTTGGTTCCGACAGTTCCACCAAAATAGTCTTACTTTCAGTATTTGGTATCACCATAGTGAAAACTATATGTTAGCTCTGTCTCATGATGAGGTGGTGCATTGTAAGAGAAATATGTTGGCTAAGATGCCTGGAGATGATTGGCAGAAGTTGGCCAATGTCCGGGGGTTGTTTGCTTATATGTTTACTCACCCTGGCAAGAAAACTATGTTTATGGGAATGGAGCTTCCTCAGTGGGGTGAATGGGATGTTTGGGGGGATTTAGAATGGCATTTACTCCAATCTGATGCTCACCAAGGAATGAAACGATTTTTCCGGGAGCTGAATTATCTCTATTGTTCTCAACCTGCTTTGTATGAACAAGATTGTAATGAGGAGGGATTCCAATGGATAGATTGTAGTGATAATAATCATAGTGTGATATCGTTTATTCGTCGCGCTAAAGATGAGAAAGATTTTGTGGTAGCGGTTTGTAATTTTACTCCTCAACCCCATAGTCATTATCGCATCGGTGTACCTGAACCAGGGTTCTATACTGAAATATTTAATAGCGATGCTGGTAATTATGGTGGCAGCAATATGGGTAATTTGGGTGGTAAGTGGACTAATGATTGGTTTTTCCATAGTTATCAACAGTCTTTGGATTTATGTTTGCCTCCTTTGGGTGTTGTGGTTTTTCAGTTGGATAGGAAGAAAACTATAGCAATGGTGCAAGAATCTGAAGGTGTTGAAACTGTGGAAGCTAAAGGGTAAATTAATTGTTTATTGACATTTACTGACAGGGCTTTTTGTCTCAGTAGGCCACAAAGTAGGGAGGTTGCATGCAACCTCCCTACAGGTTTATCGCGGTATTTGAGATCCTCCTCGGCCTAAAGCCACGGGGAAACAACCGAGCCCTAGCCCCTCGGCAGGTTGACATTTCACTGGCTGCTGCTATTTTGACAGTAGTCTTATGCTGGCCGACCTGTCCGTATAATATATTAGGACTTACGCAGATACGCTATATATAGTACTCAAAACTATTGTCCAATAGTAACTGGACTCTATACATAGTGCCTTTGCGTAAGTCCTGTATATGTTTACAGCAGTTTTCATGTCGGCAGACCACAGTAGAGACGTTGCATGCAACGTCCCTACAAGGCTTTGGTTATGGTGATGTAGTTCATTAATTTGAAAAGCGCTGTATAATTCTTTAATATCCTAATATCCTAATCTCACAATATTTCCATTTCGGGTGAAAAAGATGGGAACAACACCACCCATTTTTTTTGTGCTATCAGTGATTAACTTCTTACAGTTCAACATAAATCATGTTTTTTAGTAAAATAGTATCGGTTTATTTGCGGTTCTTTTTTTTCGGCTTTGCTGTTTGGATGGTAGCTTTCTATTATCTGTTTTCAATTCCAACTACGGCAGTTACTCCTCAAGATTTACCTCCTTTGAAAGCTTATCCTCTACCAGAAACTTTGGCACAATGGCAAGACCCTAGTAATAGTGGTGATTATTTTGAGAGAATTGAGGTGCAGGATGTGGGTTATCTAATTTGGTCTCAGTTTCCTATTAAGGTTTATGTCGAATCTTCTGATAATGATGAGTCTCGCTCTCGTCAATGGGTTAAGACTGTAATAGATGCTATTTGGGAATGGAATATTTATTTACCTTTGCAAGTTGTAGATAACCCAGAAGTTGCTGATATTAAAATTTTTAACAAGCGACCTCCTTTGATACCAGGAAATTTAAGAGCCCGTTCGGCGGAAGCTCGTTATCAGTTATATCAAGATGAGAATGGTGTTTTATCTCATAATTTTGTGATTTGGTTGAGTCCTATGCAAGTAGGTAAATATCTGCCTGCTGCTGCTCGTCATGAGTTTGGTCATGCTTTGGGTATTTGGGGCCATAGTCCTGAAAAAACTGATGTTATGTATTATTCTCAGGTGGCAGAACCTCCTCCTATTTCATCTAGGGATGTTAATACTCTTAAGCGAATTTATTTGCAAAGTACTAGACTAGGCTGAAAAAAAATATAGTCAGGACTTATATCATCAGGACTTACGCAAAGAAACCCGGTTAAGACAGTAAATTATTGTTTTTAACACATAAATATCTACGAGAAACCCGGTTTCTCAGTTTGCCTGGGTAAGTCCTGTTATCAATACTATAACTAGTTGTTCTTTCGGATAGATATAGCACTCTGCCCATAGATTGCGAAAAATCAAAAAGTAAATAAAACTTTTAAAACTCTTACCTATTCTCTTTTCCCTGTTCAATGTTCCATAAAAAAACAGTAGGATTTTTGCCACGAACACTCATAGGATTGCTATATTACTTTGAATATATATTATATACAGAACTTACGCAAATAAACCCGTTTTCTACAGTGAATCATTGTTTTTAACACATAAATAGATAGGAGAAACCGGGGTTCTCAGTTCCTCTGTTTAAGTCCTGATATAGCAACAATAAAATCACAAAATATCTAACAATAAATTACACATTTTTAAATTAATTGGCTAAAATTATTTAATTATTAGACAATAATGATATAATTATATTAGTAGCAAAAAAAACCTGGATTTTAAGGATGTTAATTACGGTCAATATTCACTTTATATAGGGAACATCATACAGACAAAATAATTTGTGAACCTTGGGGGGTTTTACTAACTTCAATCCTGGCCTGAAAAGCTTCTTTAAAATGAGGAATATGAGTCACAGTTAAAATACAAGAAAAATCAGCAGAAATAGCATTAATAGCAGCAATTAATCTATCACATCCCTCCGTATCTTGGGTCCCAAAACCTTCATCAATAATCAACATTTGTAAGGCAGTACCTGAACGCTGGGCTAACAATTTTGATAAGGCTAAACGAATGGCAAAATTGACTCTAAAAGCTTCCCCTCCTGAATAAGTTTCATAAGGTCTTGTGCCTTTTGCATCTGCAATTAAAATATCTAATGTATCTATCCATTTAGTATTTTTCTTATTTCCTTTTGTGGCCTTTTGTGTCACAAATTGAACGTGCAGTTGATTCGCACTTAATCTCCCTAAAATTTGATTAGTTTCAGCCTCTAATTGAGGCAAAATATTCTCAATCATTAATGCCTGAATTCCCTTTTTCCCAAAAGCTAAACTTAACTCCTGATAAACTCTATATTGCCGTTTCGTAGTTTGTAATTGTTCTAATTGTTGGCTATTCTGAGCTTGCAAATTTTCTAAATATTGTAACTGCTGTTGCAATGAGCCTAAACTTCCCAACTTTTCGTCTAATTGTTGACGACGATCTTGAATTTTTCTGTCTAGATAGCTAATTTTTTCGTCTAAGTCTACAGTTTTTTCTAACTGTTGATTTAAAACGGAAATCTGACTTTTAATTCCGGCTAAATCTTGCTGTCTATTTTCGATGACAGCCTTTAATTCATTTATCCTTTCCATTAACTGAGGATATTGTTTTTTGGCTTGACGCAATTTTTCAATTCTAGTTAGCCAAAATTGTGCTTTTCTCAACTCTGATCTAACATTATTATGTTGCTCTAAATCATACCCAATCTCAGCAATTTCTCTCTCAACAACCACAATTTGTTGCTGTAGTTGAGAAGTTTGTTTTTGTTGCTCCAAATCTTGTTCTAAACTAACTATCTTTGACTCAATTTCTGGTATCATAGCATGAACTTTTCCTAACTTTGTCTGTGCATCTTTAATTTGCCCATACTTAATTTCTGCCCACCTTAGTTTTTTTTCTTCTTCCCTCGCTAAACTATGACTGCACTCATCATAATTTAATTGTTTAATTTGCTGTTCTACAGTGCTAATTTCAGCATATAAATTTGCGGCAAAATCACCTATATGTAGCGATCGCTCAACTTCTGCAACTTCTTCTACTAATTCTTGCAGCAAACTTTCATCCTTTTTAATATTATCCAACTGCACTTGTAAACCACCTCGACATTCGCGCAACTCATCATATTTACCCAGCTCCTGGTCTATTTGCCGATATTCTGTTCTCAAAACCTGAATTTCTCGCTCAGAAATAGCCAGTTGTTCCCGGGTAACCCACAACAAATCTCTAATTTCCTTTTGCTGAGATTGATGTCTATCTACCACTAAATGCCAGTGATGTTCATCCAAGGGGCGATCGCATAACGGGCAAGGTGGATACTCTTCAATTTTACCATTCCCGCTACCTTGATTTAATAATTGTAACTTTTGCTCTAACTCTACCAATCTAGTTTCATAATCTTTTTTATTGCGAGTTAAACGTTCCAGAAATCTATGTCTTTCCTGACCTTTTTCCCGTACCCGTTGTTGATAAACCCGTTTATTATCCAGTTGAGAAATTTCTCCTACGACTTCCTCCAAAGTTGCCTGTAGTTGAGGTTGTTTTTGCTGTTGAGTTCGTCTTAGTTGAGAAACTCTAGAATTAAGTTCTTCCAAACGTACGCTCAAACGTGCCTGCATCTTTTCGAGTTCGGTTTGTAATTTTTGCCGTTGTTGTACTAGGGGAGTAACTTCTACTTGTAACTTATCCAATTTACTTAATTTTGCCCTTGCTGCTTGTAGTTGTGCCAAGGCAGTTTCAACATCGGCACGCTTACTTAAAATATTTAGGTTTTCTTGTTCCTGCTCTTTGAGAGAACTTAACTGCCCTTGAAATTGCTGAATGTTGTTTTCTAATTTCTGTAGTTGTTGCCGTTGTTTTTCCTGGAGTTGTTGACTTTGGTTGAGAGCATTCTGGTGTTTTTTGAATTTAGCAGATAAACTTTCTTCCCCAGCTTGCAAGTTTTGGAAATGACCATATCCAGCATTGATTTCGTTTTCTTGTTGCAATACTACTAATATTTCCTCTTGTTGTTGTTCGGTAGTTTTTAGTTCCTGTTTAAGACGAAAACATTCTTGTACAAGTTTGTCATATTGTTGTTGTTGACCTTGCAGTAATTTTTGCCAGGTTTGGCACTCATGTTGTTGGGCTTGAAGTTGTTTTAGTTGTTGTCTCTCAGTTTCTTGTTTTTGTTGCAGTTGAGCTAAAGTTGTTTTAAGATGGGTTTGTTGTTGGGCGATAGCTTCTTTCTGTTCAAGTTGTTTTTGGTTTTTTTGTAGATTTTGTTCGAGTATTTCGACTTTAGCTTTAAACTGACGAGCAATATCTTTTGCCTTTTCTCCCAGGGTATCATATTCATCTAGTTTTAGGAGACTGGCAAAAATTTCTTTTCGTTCATTTGGGCGTTTGAGCATAAACTCATCTGCCCTACCTTGACGTAAATATGCTGAATTAACGAATGTCTCATAGTCGAGTTTAAGATGTTCAACAATGCTTTGTTGGGTGGCTCGGACACCTCTTTGAGTCAGACTTTTAAACTTCGAACCTGTATTAACTTGAAATTCTAGGGTGGGTGAGTAACCACGACGACGACCACGAATAACACGGTAGATGTTACCGTGAGTGGAGAATGTAAAGTCTACCCGTACTTCTTTTTCTCCCAGACTGATAATATCATCTTCGGTAGCAGCCCGACTATTTCCCCATATTGCCCAGGCGATCGCTTCTAGTAGGGAAGATTTTCCGGCACCATTGGGTCCACAAATACAGGCAGTGTGTAAACCTGTGAAATCTAGAGTTGCTTGGTGATAGCTGAGGAAATTTTTGAGTTGTAGTTTTTGAGGAATCATTTGTCTATAGTAGTAATATTTGTCAAATTTGGCGGTAATGTTTTACCGAGTTATTATTATTTGGTTGATATTGACTTTTCTTTGTTTTTGCTGTCTTTTTTCTGTTTTAGATAACCGGAATCTTCATTTAGTTGGGTTTTTTTGCTTTATTCATAACTTGTACATAAACCGAGTTTATAAATGAAATTTTGTCTTTTGAACAACAATAATCAGGGTAATAAACCAGGTTAATTTATTAGGAGCTTAAGTCCTATTTATTTTTCACATTTTACATTAACACAAAAAAATGAATATTGTTCTTACAGTTCTATTTAGAAATATAAACTATTGACTTTTTTATGAACAAGACTTACGCCAAAACACTATATATAGTGCTGACTTATTTAAGTGTTTCCCTTTGGGATATATAGTTATTTTAATTTAGATTGATACAAATATTTATTGCTATAACTTAGTTTCAGCAGAGAAAGTTTTCCATTCTTATTTGAAATGACTATATTTACTGAACATTCCATTTACCAAGTAGGAAAAAACGGGGTTTAGCTTCAGTGATCCCCTGAATATTTTTACCATTGTTAAAGCCTACTAAAAACCACAATAGCTCTGAATTTTATTCCTGATCTATTCTTATACTATTTCTCAAAAATTTTTCTATATTTCCCAACAGCAGGAGACACAACCCCCAAACCCTCCTAGCATACAGGGGGAAGTTTTTAAGCATTGGGGTAAGTCATCATTTTCACATATATCAAATCTCACTAAAAGAGCATTTTTTTTATATAAATAGCTCAAAATCTCTCCTGCCCTTCTCAGACCCATCCCAGGAGGGGGAGATAGTTGCATACAATGTTCCTAAAAAGCAATAAAAATGAGAATAATTAAAGTGCTGCTGGCTCTTTATTATCAAAAAATTTATTTAGCCTATGTTCATTACTTAATAATGGAAATATCGCCCAAGTGTAGCATTAATGCAGAATAATTGGTCTAATACAATCAATTTTTTTGTGATAAATTTAATGTATCAAGAAATAAAAAATAAGATAGGGAAGAGGAGAATTTAGTTTTTTCAAGGTCTATGTAACACAGAGTAAAACCTACATAACTTATACCATTCTGAAAAAACAATATTACAAGTGAGTGGCTGAAAATCCTTGCCCAGAGCTTTTTGAAATTGATATTAAGTTACTACACTATATATAGTGTATTGCCCTAGGTGATAAATAGTTGAGGAATTGTTAATAAATACAAATCATACCCTACAGGGCTTTTTATTAAAGTAGACCACAAAGTTTTTTGGAGTAGGGTTTCGCTGCCCGATATTAAAGTTGAGTAAGTGCGACAGCTATCCTTTCTCAAGAATGAAAGAAATGGGCGGCATGAAGGCGGGAGGCAAGAGGCGGAAGCTATCCTATCTCAAGAATGAAAGAAATGGGCGGCATGAAGGCGGGAGGCAAGAGGCGGAAGAAACAGGAGTTGGAGCTATTTTTTACAGCGCTTTTCAAATTGATGAACTACATCGCCATAACCAAAGC
>JAKQYE010000056.1:21027-28468 GCA_023356605.1 Trichodesmium sp. MAG_R02
TCTCAAGAATGAAAGAAATGGGCGGCATGAAGGCGGGAGGCAAGAGGCGGAAGAAACAGGAGTTGGAGCTATTTTTTACAGCGCTTTTCAAATTGATGAACTACATCGCCATAACCAAAGCCTTGTAGGGACGTTGCATGCAAGGTCCCTACTGTGGTCTGCCGATATGAAAACAGGACTTACGCAAAAAACCCGGTTAAGACAGTAAATCATTGTTTTTAACACATATAGGACTTACCCAAGGGCACTATGTATAGTGGCAATATCTTGAAAATGATAATTTTTTGCACCATATATAGCGGTACTGCGTAAGTCCTGACATAAATATCTAGGAGAAACCAGGTTTGCGGAGTTTGCCTTCGTAAGCCCTGATGAGTTTAGTAAATGCAGTCGAAAATCTGCTGAAAAACTTGAGCACATAATATGCAGTTAATTTGGCATAGGCACTTAAATCATGAAATAAATACTACTGTGGGGATTTAAGATATTGATAAGTTTTTTTGGACACTCCGCGAATCAAGTCTACAGCATCCTGATCGTTATCCGGACGCTTCACAAGTACAGCCAATAGATAACGCTTGCCATTAACCAAATCAATCATACCCACATCCGCTAATACAGATTTCAGATTACCTGTCTTGTGAGCAATCACAGAACCTCTGCCTATCCCCCTAGGCAGCAAAGAATCATTGCGAGTTCTCTCCATGATCCGGAACAAATTATCACGAGATTTCAGGGAAACCAAACCCCCCTGATTTACCTGTGAAATTAAATTGATCAAATCCTTAGGAGTCGTTGTATTGGTTCCCGACAAATCTGGTAAAGAATTATTAATAACAGTATCTTTCAAACCCCAACTCTGAAACAACTGATTTAAAACTTCAGCCCCTCCAAGTTCTTCAATTAATATATTAGTTGCTGTATTATCACTAATCACAATCATCTTTCTCACAGTTCGTAAAGCCGTATATTGGCTTCCAGGGTTACGAAACTGCATATCTCCAGAACCCTTAGCCACATGATATTCCTTCATTGTTAACATATCATCCAATTTGATTCTACCCTGATCCACTGCCTGGAAGAAGGCTACTAAGATGGGTAACTTGATCGTACTGGCTGCAGCAATAGTAGCATCTCCATTAATATCTACATAAGCACCAGTATCAGTATCAATCATAAAGACTCCTGGTGTTAGATTTTTGTATTTGGCGATAACTGCATCTAACTCTGTTTTTAAAGCTGTAATTTCTCTGGTTTGTTGTACCACTAAAGGTACAATAGAGGTAGATTTCCATTCCTGATTTGTCTGCATCTCACTATCTGCTGCTTGAGACATCAGACTCGAACTACTTCCTGGATTCAATATTGACAGTATAGTCCCCATAATCACTGCTATTCCCACACCTAAGATTAACATCCGAGTTATGTATAACAGTAAAGGAGAGGAACGGAAATACTGAGGACTGGTAGCTGGTGATTTTTTAGACAGTAGTGGCTCAGGAATAAAAGATTGAGCTTTTTCTGGTCGTTTCTGAGGGCGAGCAGATGATGTGGGTTGTCGCTCTGTGAGCCTCCTTAATCTAGCAAGTTCCTCTCTTCGCCTACGTCTAGTCCTGTGAGGTTGAAATTTAGGAATCTCTTGTTTTCTTGGTACAACAGTTTTCTGTTTTGGAGGTACTGGCTTCAGAATTGTTCTCTCAGAATGTGGTAGGGGAAACTTGGTTACATTACCCTTTTTCCTGAGAGGTAACTGCGGTTTTGGCTGATGACTAGGTTCTCTACTACTAGATTTTTGCGACTGAGAGTCGGATCTGGAAGTAGAAGATACTACGGAAAGAATTGATGGACGAGAAAACCTTTGAACCACTCTAAACACCTTAATATATAACTATAATTTGATCAACTCTCACTCTTAAAAGGCGAGGTTCTATACTATTTCATAACTCTCAAAAGCTACCCCGGTAAAAATGATTTTGTCTTTGATTGGATTACCTAAAAATTAGAGAAAATCCCGACAATTATTTCTATTAATTTACGGCAGATTTTGAGACTATTAATAGTTAATTAGTCTTATATACAAGTACACAAATTAATTATGCATTTTGCCAAGTTCCTTTTAACTATAGTATGTTTTTCTCAACTAGGATATTCATTGTGCCTACCTACTTCATTATTAAGACTGAGTTCTTTGCTAAGATACTAGAAAACTAGCTTGAAATAGAATAACCTGATCTGAGCAACCAAGTTTGAGTTGACTACTCTTTGAACTCAAGTCATAAATTAATTGTAGGTTATGGGTATCCTAACCATTCTACTAAACTTACCCAAATTTACCAAATACTCTGGTAGCTTAGTTACCATTTCACACAAGAGTACTGACCGCAGTCTATAACTTATCTGCAACAGCAGGTTGAAAATTCCTTTAAACTCAAGCTATTTTGGGACTTTTATTCTTAACTTAATAGGTTTTAAATAATAGCAACAGAAGAAATATGGACTTCTGTTACAGATTTACCCAAAAAACATCCTCAACTGAATTGTTAAAAATACTTTTTGAGAATTAGGACTTACATAGAAACCGGGTTGAGAGATGAAATTTCAGATATTTCCCGAAAAACAACAATCAGGACAATAAACCTAGTCTCTGGTTTGAGCGTGTAAGTCCGGATAGTATTAGAATACCCAAAGATGAAAATTAAGTACCATCACTACAAGAATTAGATAATGCCCAATTGATTTGTCTAATCATTCCTCGTAACATTGCTACTTCTTGACTGGAGGGATGGGCACGGTTATATAAACGGCGAAATTTTTCCATTCTGCTGGATGCTGTATGGGGATAAAGATAACCTATTTTCAACAATATGGTTTCTAAATCCTGATAATATGCTTCTAAGATATCTAGGGAGGCTTCTGAATCACAATTTGGTTGGCCTTGAGGAGTGCTATCCTGATTTAGTTGTGCCTGATATAGCTCATAACAGCAGATGGCTACTGCTTGAGCTAGGTTTAGAGAAGAATAGGAATTGTCTGATTGAATACGGACAAATCTTTGAGCATAGTTTAATTCTACATTAGTTAACCCTCGATCTTCTCTACCAAATATTAAAGCTGCTGAGTATCCCAATAGCCAAGGTAGAGATTGTTTGGGGCTTTCTAGGTGGATGGGTAATGAGCGGTCTAGGGATGTAGTGGCGATCGCCCTTTGACATCCTTTTAGAGCTTCTGGTAGTGTAGGAACGATTGTCGCCTTTTCTAATATTTCTACCCCATGAACCGCCATTTGTCGAGCTTCTGCTCCATAAGGGTCACATTGAGGATTGACCAAAACCAAATGATTTAAGCCCATATTTTTCATAATCCGCGCTACAGAACCAACATTTAGTGGCCCTTGGGCTTCTACTAAGACTATCCTAATGTTTGTTGATTCTGGTTGTAGCATAATTAATCAAATTTGTAATTAATAATTCAGCCGTTACTCATCAGTTAGCCTCTATAAGAGGAACTGGGTTAACAGCTATTGTTTTTGGTTTTATATAAGAGCTTTATTCATGGAGCCAGAATTAAATATTACTACAAAAGTAGGCTGTCTTCACTAATATATGTCGATTTTATCCAAATTTTAACTAGATAAATATTTCCCAATAACTTTTTTTAAAAAAACTATCTTACCATATTTGAGATGTATTTTTTTCCTAAAATATGATAGCTATTAACTATCAGTACTTAATAGTAGTTCTGCTAATTCACAAAAACCTTCTGCTTCTTTTTTCCTAGTAACATAGACTGGCTGATGATTTATTTTATTGGCGTATTCGAGAATATTTGCTACTCCCACTGATAAAGGAAATTTACTCTCTTCAAATAAACTTTCATCATTGGGACTATCACCTACTGTGACAATTTTTTCTGGGGTCAAATTAGGGAAATGTTCTGAAATAACTTGACATAATCCACTGGCTTTATCTTGCTGTAAAGGTTTGATATGACATTGCACGGTGCTATATGTAAAACCATAATCTTTGGTTTGACAAATCTCGGCCATTTTTGTTAGTTCAGATAAATTTAAATCCTGTATATCAAAAGTCCAATCTGTTAATCTAAACTGATTATCAACGGATGGTTGAATTTGGGGAAATTGACTTTTTAAGTATTGGAAAACATTGGCTAAATTTTGTCGGTGTAGAGCCATGTTTGGTATAGAAGTTAAAAATTGAGGTGCTTCACTATGAATAGGATAAAATAAACCTCCATTTTCAGCGATCGCTCCTAATATGGGAAAATAATTTTTGATGGCTTGCACCCAACCAGCAGAACGACCTGTAATTACTAATACCTGAATTTTTGCTGCTGCTAACTTTTCTAAGGTGAGAAAAAGATGAGAAGTGAATTTACCATTTTTTGTTAATGTACCATCCATATCAGTAGCTATAAGTTGAATGTTTTTTAGGTTAGTTTTTGCTATGTCTTCAGAGATAGGAGTTAAAGGCATAATGAATATTTGTGAATTATCATTTCTGAACTTTTTAGATTATATAATTTTTCTTATACATTAGAGCAAATAACTATATTCATTATAATGGGGATGTCTAATATTTTGAGTTGTTGAAAATGACAGAAATAGTATTGCCAAATTCTTGTAATCTCAGACCTGCATCTGCTAAGGATATATGGTCTATTCGTAAGTTAGTTTTAACTGCTAAACTTGACCCGACTCAATTACGTTGGCAACAATTTTTGCTAATTGAATGTGAGGGAAAATTAGTAGGTTGTGGACAGTTGCGTAATTTTGAAGATGCGCAAGAATTAGGTAGTTTAGTAGTTGTAAAACCTTGGCAAAAACGTGGATTAGGCACAACACTTGCAAAATCTCTGATTCAACAGTCAACTAAACCTTTATATCTGGAATGTGTAGGTAAAAAATTAGAATATTTTTACAGTCGTTTAGATTTTTTTCCTATTTCTTTAGCCGAATCACCTAAATCTCTAAAGTTTAAATTTGGTATCACTGAATTAGGCAGAAAAATATTCAAAATTCCTCTGATAATTATGGAGTATAAAGGTAATAAGGTAATCAATAATTAGTAATAATTTAACTATCAGCTATTAGCTATTAGAGCGCTTTTAAAATTGTTCAGGACTTACGCAGGCAAACTGAGAAACCCGGTTTCTCCTAGATATTTATGTGTTAAAACAATGATTTACTGTCTTAACCGGGTTTCTTTCCATAAGTCCTGTTGATGAACTACATCGCCATAACCAAAACCTTGTAGGGATGTTGCATAACAACAATGGGTTTCGTGTCGCGTAGGGAAACGTTCCTACTGTGGTCGACTGATATTAAAACTGCTATAATTGATTGTCTTTAGGGGAATAATTATAGCATTTACTACTAATTTGTGAGGTACAAACTTAGGGATGAGGATTCTCGCAATACAAGAGTTTTCCTCTTTACACTTTTTACAAAAAGCTCTGATATCATGCTGTAATATTGAGAGTTTTAAGGATAATTAAAAGTCTGGCAAAAAAACTAACTAATAAATAATATTAATAGCTACTTTCAAATGTATAAAAAAAAGGAAAATTCTGATTTTCTTGTCTCGCAATTTAGTAAGTTTTAGGTACTAATAACTGATGACTAATAACTGAAATAACTACTCTAAAAAATCAGTTTTATTGAGAATGAATAAACTTTGATCTCCCCCACGTCCAATTCTGAAAGTTTCGTCTATATAAGTAATATCAAGTGTAGCAACTCTACCTCGAGGATTATTAGCTTTTATAACTTTAAAGGGATTGAGTTTGGGGGTGGCAATACCTACAATTTTTTCTATCGCTAAATAACGTTGGTCAAAATAGACATTGATACGTTTATCTGCTAAACCAGATGTATTTATAGCAGGTTCAAAACTAGCAGTTACTTTTACATGTCCTGATATTAATTTCAGAGGATGTTGTACTTGAGCGAGATTAAAAAATTCTTTGTTCCCTACATTAATGACTTGATAAACTTTACCTACTTTTAACCCTAATGGTAGGGAATCTAAAGAACGGATTTCTCTAGCTGTAGAGTATTGTAGTTGCCAAGTTCCCTCTAATAAATTAGGAGTATATAAGAGAGGTAGAGGATGAGGATTTAGATTTTCTAATTCTTTTGTTAATTGTTCAATTTCTGTCTCTAAAGTTTTGTCTAACTTCAAGTTGGTAACGGGAGAACCGTCATTTATAGTTTGAATATTTTTGATTGTCTCTTGTAATTTTTTCTTTAAAAGTTGATTATTCATAAAATTCAATACTTGTATAATATTTTTGTGGCGCGGGTGTTTTACTCGACATTTTAGCTATCAGTTATTAGTTATTAGTTAGCTTCCTGGGTAGAAAACTGGGTTTTTATGTCCCGTAGGGAAACAGTACTTCCTGCTAAAGTGGAAGACTTTAAATACTGAATTTTATTTTTTTATCTTCTGTAAATATGAGCCTTGAGACCTGATTTTTTGAGGCATCCCTGTACCTCTTTCTTGATGCAATATGCTGTTAGCCTTATTAAAACGAAATTAAAAAATTGAAACAATGGCGAAGTCTAATTCTGTCAGGAGCGATCGCTAATCATAGTGACCTCCGACAGGGAAAATATAAATATACTTGTCATAAAATTAGTATAACAAAAACCCCAAAGTTTTGGTTTAAATAACACCTAAATATAATTTTTCCAGAAATTAAAAGCAATTAATGGTGGGAGACAATATCTATCAAATTGTGTAAGTCAATAGAGTTGACTCCTAATTTTTAGATAGCCGAAACCCACCCCAAATAAAAACTTAAACAAGGAGAAAAATCCTAATATTTGAAATTCTATTTCTTGTCAGAATTATTTTGAGAAATAAAATCCCATAATTTCTCAAGTTTACCAACTTGCTTACTAATTTCTTTCGCTTTTTCTGGTGGCGCTGGGGATGTTAAAACCTCAATAGTTATATTGACAACTTCATAACTTTTGAAATCCTCCGGACTAAATATAGGAAGAGGGCGTTTCTCTGATGGTTTTTCACCCGGGGTAGCCGTTACTAAATCTTCGGTATTCTGGATAAAATCTTGAGGAATATCCCCAAGATTTTCGAGGCTTGGCTGAATATTTTGAAAGACTTTATTCAGAGATGAGTTGTTGCTAATTATTTCCTTTAACATAGGTTCAGTATAGATTTCCCAAGCTGTGGGGTCATGAGCTAATTGTTGCCCAATATTTTTGAGTTTTTTTGTTTCCTCTGAAGTTAAAGGAGTTTCTAACTCTTTGATTGCATACATGAGAGATAATAAGAATTTATCCATTGAATTGTTCATGTTAATTCTCCTTTTATCAACTATTTTTTTTCCTATTCAAGCTAATATTTCTAAATTGGGAGTTGCTTAATTCTCAAAATAATTCTGTCTCTAACTCCGCCTT
>JAKQYE010000057.1:0-9386 GCA_023356605.1 Trichodesmium sp. MAG_R02
ACCTTGTTAGTACATTTCTCCAATCATAAAACAAGAAAGTATAATATTCAAAAATTACTAAATAAACCAATGTTCTTTCCCCTAAAAAACTTTGCTTTCTTCAAAAATTTTCAAATAGATCCATCAGGGAGTGGAATTATTTGGAATGATGAAATTGATATAAGTGAATATGAAATATGGATTAATGGTACACATTGACATTCTCCCGACGCTGCTATACTCTAGACAGGGAGTGACTCCCTAGCATCCCTGTTAGGGGCTTTTTGCTTCAACAAAAAATACTCGCCCCTAAGCCTTGTATTGAGACAATTTAATACCAAATTCAAGAAAGGTTGTTACAGTATTAATTTGTCAACTATTACTATTGTAGTAATATTTTATGAAATTGGTATAAGAACAGGATTATCGGATTTTTTACCAGGCGATCGCTCTCAAAGAAGAAACCCGGTTTCTGTTAGAAACCGGGTTTCTAAAGTCAACACCTTAACACCTTGGGTTTCTAGAATAGAATTAAGTCAAAAATGGCAATAAAGAGAACAATAAATTGAAGTTTATCTAACTAGCAATAAACGTGAAAACTTTACCTATTGATTTACCAAAAGCTGAAATTAATCAAATTTGTCAGCAGTATTGTCAAACTTAACTTTACCTATGAGCAAAGTTGACAACTTAACTCGTCTTAAACATATCCGAGTACGGCTGCTATAACAGCAATTGATTTTATCAAAAATCGAAATCGCGAAGATTTAGATAATGAACAAATGTTGTCCTTAGCATTGGTACGGTTAATTGAAATTATAGGTGAGGCAGCAAATAATATTTCTCCTTACTGTCAGAACAGTTATCCTCAAATTCCATGGCGGGAAATTATTGGTATGAGAAACCGAATTGTTCATGCTTATTTTGATGTAGATCTTAATGTGATATGGCAGGTTATTAAGAGTGATTTACCGGAACTTCTTAGATGGGTTAATCAAGCTATTCAAGACTTAGAGCAAGGAAAATGAAAAAATAGTCGATAAAGCGATCGCTAATTTTTAGTCGATAAAGACTTAGAGCAAGGAAAATGAAAAAGTAGTCGATAAAGCGATCGCTAATTAAAGGTAAATTACTAATTAAAAATTAGCTATGCTTTGCTTAATAGCCATCTCCCACACACTAGCTAAACTAATTAGTTTTTGATGTGGGAGATTTTCCATGATTTAAAAATCTATACATGAGGAGGCTCATAAAGACATTTTTTTGATAGATACTCAATAAGGATGCAATCATCAGTTTTATGATCTCACTTGAAGTGACTAAAGACTATAAGCAATTATACGTAAATTAAATAGATATTGTCTTGTAACCTCTCATAATACAATTATGTTGTGCGGAATGTGGGTTTGAACAAAAACCCTTCTAGGGACTTTCCATGGAAAGTCCCTACAGTTGTCTACCATGGGAAAACTTCTGTAATGCCAATGGATGGTCAATCATATCATGTCCTGTGAATACTTACACTTTGGAGTACTTTGGCACTTATGCTATCTGGCAGGAGGCAGAAGGAAAGAAAAAGCACTTACGGTCGAAAGTTTTTTGAGCACATATTATCTGGACATAATATAGATGTCTTTGCCCTGATATTGGCCTTTAACCATTATCTAGCCTCCTATGGTAGTATACCAACACCTCCACATACTGCAGTTAAAATAACAAGAATAAAAGTCAAAATTTGAATAGGTTTTTTGTTTCCCTAATTATGTGAAAATATAGGGATAATTATGAAGATTAAAAAGGCTATATCAAGTATCATATAATTTGAAATTAACAGTGGTTAATGGTTTTATATTTTATGATAAAAGTGCTAATTAGAAATGTCTGAAAATAATTCTCTCATCGAAAAATCCTAAGTCAACTTGATCAAATTATTGAAAAATTGGGCAAAGGTGGTGGGTTTGGTGTAACTTAAGCAAGCGGATTTGATATAACTTCTGACTTCTGAGTTTAGCCATGGCTCCTGACCAAAGTTTTCATGGCCAATACTCCTAGGAATAGTGGGCCAATCTTTGCCCACCATAGCTGATTTTTGGTTAAGATACTTTAAGATCACCAACATAGCCAAGAGAATAATACCAAATCCGCCTTAGTCAGAGGGTATTTTTTAAAGTTATAGCCTTTACTAAATAACGGATTAGGCGATTTACAAGCCTGCTTTTATGCTCAGATTGTATTAAAACAGGATTAAAAACCATATCTTGGAAATCCAGCCTCAGTTAGAGGCCAGCCTACTAGCAAAAATCTATGTAGTGATTTCTGTCCTAGCTAACAATATTATCAGTTATCAGTACCTCTGCCTGAAAAATCAGGATTGAAATACTGGAATTGATTTTTTGATCCCCTATCCAAGGGGCAAGACCTTATTTTTTGGTCAAAATAAATAAATATTTTGTGTTTACTACTGAGTAGTATACTTTGTAATACAAACAAGAGAGTTAAATATGGCAAAAGACCTCACTAATTATCGCAACTTTGGCATCTTTGCCCACGTAGACGCGGGCAAAACCACCACAACAGAAAGAATTCTGAAACTAACCGGAAAAATCCATAAAATCGGTGAGGTCCATGAAGGTGCCGCAACAACAGACTTTATGGAACAGGAGCAAGAGCGGGGCATTACAATTCAGTCCGCTGCTACAAGCTGCTTCTGGAAAGACCATCAATTAAATATTATCGATACCCCTGGCCACGTTGACTTTACTATCGAGGTATATCGCTCTCTCAAGGTTCTTGATGGTGGTATAGGTGTATTCTGTGGCTCTGGTGGTGTGGAACCCCAATCTGAAACTAACTGGCGTTATGCTAATGATTCTAAAGTTGCTCGGATTATCTATGTAAATAAGCTTGACCGGACAGGAGCTGATTTCTACAAAGTTGTCAAACAGGTGGAAGATGTACTCGCGGCCAACCCATTAGTAATGGTATTACCCATTGGTATTGAGAGTGATTTTGTAGGAGTTGTGGATCTGCTCACCCGCAAGGCATGGGTTTGGGATGATTCTGGAGACCCAACTAAGTACGAGATTAAAGACGTTCCAGAAAATATGACTGATGATGTAGAAAAATATAGGGAAATGTTGGTTGAAACTGCTGTTGAGCAAGACGACGAGATAATGGAAAAATATCTAGAAGGAGAAGAGCCAGATATTGATACTCTCAAACATTGTATACGTAAGGGAACTAACGATCTAGCTTTCTTCCCTACCTACTGTGGTTCATCTTTCAAAAATAAGGGTGTACAGTTAGTACTTGATGCTGTAGTTGATTATCTGCCTAATCCGACAGAAGTTAAGCCACAACCAGAGATTGACTTAGAGGGTCACGAGACTGGTAATGTAGCCTATGTTGACCCAGAAAAGCCTTTGCGTGCTTTGGCCTTTAAGATTATGGACGACAAATATGGTGCTTTGACCTTTACCCGCATTTATTCAGGTACGTTGTCCAAGGGTGACACAGTATTGAATACTGCTACAGGCAAAACTGAGAGAATTGGACGTTTGGTGGAAATGCACGCTGACTCCCGGGAAGAAATTGAATCTGCTCAAGCAGGGGACATTGTTGCTATTGTGGGGATGAAGAATGTGCAAACTGGCCATACTCTCTGTGACCCCAAGGAACCTGCTACTTTGGAACCAATGGTATTCCCTGATCCGGTAATTTCTATTGCTGTGGCGGCAAAAGACAAAGGTTCTGTGGAAAAACTGGGCATGGCATTGAGTAAAATGGTTCAGGAAGACCCATCTTTCAGAGTTGAGACAGATGTTGAGAGTAATGAAATCATCATCAAGGGTATGGGTGAATTACATTTGGATATTAAGGTTGATATTCTGAAGCGGACTTATGGGGTTGATGTGGAAGTTGGTAAACCGCAGGTAGCTTATCGTGAATCTATTACTAAGTCTATTGAAGATAGCTACACTCATAAAAAGCAATCTGGCGGTTCTGGTCAATTTGGTAAGATTGACTATATGATAGAACCTGGTGAACCTGGTACTGGTTTTGAGTTCCAGTCAAAGGTGACTGGTGGAAATGTACCCAGAGAATTTTGGCCTGCTGTGCAAAAAGGCTTTGAGACTAGCTTTGCAAAGGGTATGTTAGCTGGTTTCCCTTGTGTGGATATGAAGTTCACGTTAATGGATGGTGCTTATCACCCGGTTGACTCCTCGGCCATCGCTTTTGAAATTGCTGCGAAAGCTGCTTATCGTCAGTCTTTCTCGAAAGCTGCTCCTCAACTACTTGAACCAATAATGAAGGTTGATGTGTTTACTCCTGACGATCATGTTGGTGATGTGATCGGGGATCTTAACCGCCGTCGGGGAATGATCAAATCTCAAGATTCGGCTGCAACTGGTAGTCGCATCAAAGCAGATGTGCCATTGAGTGAGATGTTTGGTTATATTGGGGACTTGCGGACTATGACTTCTGGTAGGGGTCAGTTCTCTATGGAGTTTTCCCATTATGCGCCTTGTCCTGGTAATGTGGCAGAGGTCGTTATTAAGGAAGCTAAAGAGCGTCAGGAAGCTAAGTCTAAATAGGTGTAGTCGTTTCGTTGGGAGAATTGAGACAAGGGTTTCTTGCTATGAAAGTATTTCAGGGGAAATATGTCTCATTCTTATTTAAGATTACTATAATAAGCATTGAGTGCTCAGCGATAGGCTATTTTTGTAGGAAAAGCTATTTGGGAGCTAGCTGAATGCTTAGGTTAATTTGACTATATACAGGGCTAAAAATGTGAGTATTAAGGCCCTGTATTTTTGTATTTTTCACAGGACTTACCCATAACCATCATCACTAATAGGGGTGAACCGCAGTGAATGCTCGGTAATATGAAAACCCCCCTACAAATGTTTATTTGCAATCTTTTTTGACATCTTAGTTTCACTGACATTTATAGTCATTTTAATTTAGATAGAGACAACTATTTCTTGCTATAAGTAAGTTTGAGCCGAAAAAGTATTTCATTTTTATTTTAAATAACTATACTTTTAATTATGAGAGTTTACAATATTTTTTACCTCGTTTAATCATGAATGAATAAATAATCAACCCAGATGGTGGATAAGAGTGAATTTGCGATCGCTACCTCCCAAACTCAATAAGCTTTCTTTTTAAGTTGAATTATTATTCAATTTATTGTCTCAAATTATTACTATAGTCGTTTTAATCTTAATTAAAACAAAAATTGAGTATAATAAAATTAAGTCAACTAGAAACTATTTTGAACTATGCCTTACAGTTTATACTTCATACAAAAAGTAATAAATTTTACATAAATGAATAAATAATCAACTCAGATGGTGGACAAGAGTAAATTAGCGATCGCTACCTCCCAAACTCAATAAGCTTTCTTTTTAAGTTGAATTATTATTCAATTTATTGTCTCAAATTATTACTATAGTCGTTTTAATCTTAATTAAAACAAAAATTGAGTATAATAAAATTAAGTCAACTAGAAACTATTTTGAACTATGCCTTACAGTTTATACTTCATACAAAAAGTAATAAATTTTACATAAATGAATAAATAATCAACTCAGATGGTGGACAAGAGTAAATTAGCGATCGCTACCTCCCAACTTCAATAAGCTTTCTTTTTTAGTTGAATTCTTATTCAATTTATTGTCTCAAGTTATCACTATATATACTATTAAGCCTGTTTTTTACCCCATGATGAGTTAAAAGTTTTAAGCTGATAAAATCTTAATGGATTACTTTTGAATAAATAAATTTTATAGTCGTTTCAATTAAGATTTAAAAAAAAAATAAGTGTAATAAAATAATGTATTCAACTATTAATACATCTCCTGATAAAATTATTCGTAATTATTGTGCTAAATTATGTCTCATTTTATTTAAAATAAATATATATACAGTGCTTGCCGTTCTTATGAAGTACGCCAACCCTTGCAAGATGCCGGCACTACAGAATTTTTACTATTTACCCTATATATCATTTGCCCGAAATACACTGTATTTTAGAGGCTAAACCTAACTACAAGCTCTAATTATAACTATTCAACCTGAAAACTGCTATAGCAAAATTCCCTATTTTACTTCATCTAATCTTTAAAAAAAAATGTCTTACAGTGACTTCACATTAGTAAAGGTAAAACAAACTTTTGAAATTAAAACTACTGAGAAAAAAAATCATTTTGCTAATTTACCGCCATTAGAACCTAGCTCATTATTAATTGAAACTTTAAGTTATAATGTAGCGATCGCCCTAGCAAGTAATAGTGAAAAAGCTCGTTCAGAAATGATTATTGCTCCGATATTAATAGATATAAAAAGACAAAACCAAGAACAAATCAATATTTTTTCAGGGATAGATTTTACTGTTGAACCAGAAAAAGGTTTAAACGGAATTTGCGACTTTTTAATTACTAAGTCTCCAGAAATGTTAACAATAACGGCTCCAGTCATAACTATTGTTGAAGCTAAGAAAGAAAATCTGAATTTAGGATTAGGACAATGTATAGCAGAAATGATAGCTGCTAGAATTTTCAACCAAAAAGAAGGCAACAATATAAGCACAATTTATGGAGTAATTACATCAGGAACAAATTGGCGATTCTTGAAATTGGAGGGGGAAAATATTATTATAGATTTAACGGAATATTACCTAAATCAAATTAATCTAATTATGGGAATATTAACAGCTAGTCTAACTTATCAAGCAAGATAAAATCAAAAAATATTAATAATCAACAGATATAATAATAACATGTCCAATTCCCTAGACAAAAAATGAATATTTTAGATAAACTAGACGATTTTATAAATCAAACATACATAGTTAAAAGAAATAAAAAGAACCACAGCATGTCAAAATGATTTTGTCGGGAAAATTTTAACATAAAATTAAATAATTATTAAATGTTTATCACAGTTTTATTAGGGAATGGAAAAATTAAGCACTGTTTCATGGAGTAGAAAGTTTAAAGCTTCAATTATATTGGAAAACAAGGTTACTTAAAGGCGCTGGAAAAAGAGCAAATAATTGAGTGGATGAGGGCAAAAAGTTACCTAATATTATCAGATTTACAAAAATCTTTAAAAAAGCAATATGATGTAGTTTTTGATATCTTACCAAGTTATTATAACTTACTCAAATCAGTGGGAATAACTTGGAAAAACACTCACTCATAGAAATCCTGCTAAAAATGACGAATTAGTGAAAGCAAAAAAAAAAGAGATAGAGGAACTATTGAGAAAATTGTAATCAGAAATAGAATCTGAAAAGCTTGCAGTGTTCATGGTTAACGAATGTCATTTATTATGGGGTGCTCTCTACAGCTATACTTGGGGAAGAACAGATAAAAGAATAGAAATTCTGATTAAAAATAAAAAATAAAGACAAACTTATTCTAGAGTCAAAGGTTATCAAACTAAGGAATTTATTGTGCCAGAATTAAAGAAGTAGAAATCCTGAAAAAACTACCGGATTTGTTAAATATTTAAAAGAGCAAAAGCCGGGAAAAAGATTGGCAATATTTGGAAACGGTGCAAGTTATCATAAATCTTAAGACTTTTGAGAATATTTGATGTTAATTAATCAAGATTTCTCAGAATAAAAATGGTTGATAAATTGTACGCTTATTTGCTCCGAATTCCCCAGAACAAAATCCTCTATAATATATTTGCTTACAAACCAAAAAATTAATTACTACATTTGAAAATCTTTGTAGTTTTTTGAAAATAGTTAAGTGGCTATTTAATTTTTTTGTAGATGGTCAAATATTTGATTTTCCCAAACTTTTTCAGTATGAAAATTTGCCACAACCTATAGGAGGGTTGCTATATTAGATATATGACAAAACTATAAAATAAATAGTAATAGATAAATCGTCAATTTTTTTAACTTTTGACTGTTAACTTTTAACTTGCCTAATGAGTAAAACTTCTATCCGTCCTGCTCTAATAACTAAGGTAATACCTGACTCTATCGGTGCTGAAATAGGTTTTGAACCCGGAGATACGATCGCTTCTATCAATGGACAACAACCACGAGACTTGATCGACTATCAATACATTTGTGCTGACGAATATCTAGAAATAGAAGTCATTGACGCCAAAGGTAAAACTCACAACATTGAAATAGAAAAAGACTACGACCAAGACTTGGGGTTAGAATTTTCTACTGCTCTATTTGATGGTCTCATTCAATGTAATAACCGTTGTCCGTTTTGCTTTATTGACCAACAACCACCAGGCAAACGAGATACCCTATACTTCAAAGATGATGACTATCGTCTCAGCTTCCTGTACGGTTCCTATTTAACTCTGACTAACCTCCCACAACGGGAATGGGAAAGAATTGAACAAATGCGACTTTCCCCTTTATATGTTTCTGTTCATGCTACGGAACCAGAGTTGCGATCGCGTCTTTTAAAAAATTCCCGGGCTGGTAAAATACTCGAACAAATTCAGTGGTTTCAAGAACGACGACTGCAAATACACGCTCAAGTTGTAGTTTGTCCAGGAATTAATGATGGCATTCATCTGGAACGTACATTATTAGATTTGGCCAAGTTTCATACTGGAGAAATTCCGGTAGTAGCATCTGTGGCAGTTGTACCCGTGGGGTTAACTCGTTTTCGCCCTGTGGAAGATGAGCTAATACCTGTCACTACTGCAAAGGCAGAGGAAGTTATAGACCAAGTACAGAAAATTCAAGCTAAATTTAGGCAAACATCTGGAACTAATTGTATCTGGTTAGCTGACGAATGGTTTTTAATTGGCCGTCGAGAATTGCCCCCCGCTTCAGAATATGAAGATTATCCTCAAATTGGCAATGGTGTCGGTTCAATCCGTCGATTTATATCACAATTTGAAACTTATGTCAAGGATTTTTCAGAAAAAGACATTTGCTTAAGCTCCCGAAGAAAATTAACTTGGGTAGTAGGGAATGCAGTGGAGAAAGCATTTGTGGCGATCGCTAATCAACTAAATCAAATTGAAGGATTGGAAGTAAATATGGTAGCATTATCTAGCAATTATTGGGGGCAAGATATAACTGTAACTGGACTATTAACAGGCCAAGACCTGTTGGAAGGTTTGCAGAGGAGAGACTTAGGAGAAGGAATTTTGTTACCTTCAGTAATGCTGAAACAGGGAGATAATCTGTTTTTAGATGATATGACCCTTGAAGATTTGTCAGCCCAACTCCAGACAAATATTTGGCCAGTGGCCGGAGTAGAAGAACTAGTATTAACTGCTGTGGGCGATCGCGTAGGGTCCCGGAAGGAAATAGCCAATTAAACTAGAACGAGCGCTTGACCTTGTAATGAGGTGCGCCTACGCGAGCAAGATGCTCGCACTACATAATTTTTACTATTTACCTTGTG
>JAKQYE010000057.1:9486-28311 GCA_023356605.1 Trichodesmium sp. MAG_R02
ATCGCGTAGGGTCCCGGAAGGAAATAGCCAATTAAACTAGAACGAGCGCTTGACCTTGTAATGAGGTGCGCCTACGCGAGCAAGATGCTCGCACTACATAATTTTTACTATTTACCTTGTGGTAATCTAGAGTTGGGAAATGTTCCATTTGATATTCCTAATACCACTAATAATATTTGGCACAGTCGTTTTGCTAGTGGCCCTAATCCGAGGACATTAACGGTTGATGTGGGGCTATTCGGAGTGACAGAAGTTCATACTTTAATTAATACTTTTTGGGGACAATCAGCAGGTTTAGCTTCTATTGAATTTCATGGTTCAGATGATGCTTATTATAAAAAAACTTTATATGGCAACTCTGATATCCGAGATTTTAATGAGGCTCATTGGACAAATAGTATTAATAACACGACAACAGTTGAAGTATTTAGTGATCCCCACAGGCCTAATCGCCTTGATAAACAATTGATTGACTTACCAGTAACTTTTAACGATGAAGAGCTTTCTACGATTGTATTTAAAGATTGGGGAGATACTGACTCTCAAAGAATTTTTGTTTCTGGAATTACTGCTGGCATTACTCCAATTCCTGAACCTTCTAATATATTAGCACTGATTTCTTTAATTGGATTAAGTCCTATTTTTCTCAAAAAAAGATAAAACCTTTTTTGAGTTGCCGACACATCAGACTTGGACTGACAGACTGCTGATATTTCAATCGCTAATATTCACAGTATTCTGATAAAGTACAATAGGGTTATTTTTCAGCAACTTCCATCAACTGAATTGTTTTTGTTACCTTCGGTAATGCTGAAACCAGGGCAAACGGATATTGTCAATAAACCATGGGTAATTATCAATAACTCCTGGTTTATTGCACTTATTGGCAATCAACTTTCCATATATAGTGTTTCTTAAGTCTTAAAAACTCTATATATAGGAATTAGCAAATAAGATGGGTTTGCCCTTATGCTGAAACAAGGAGATAATCTGTTTTTAGACGATATGACCCTTGAAGACTTATCAGCCCAACTCCAGACAAATATTTGGCCAGTGGCCGGAGTAGAAGAACTAGTATTAACTGCTGTGGGCGATGGGGTAGTTTCTCAGAAGGAACTTGAGAGTTAAACTATTAAAATTTGACAAAAAAATCAGGTCAATAGCCTCCTTAGCCTCCTTTTTTCAGGGGATGAAAAAAATAAACTTCAGCATTTCAAGGGTCTGGTTTCAGTCCGGGGTAATGTTAAGGTAGTTCCCTCTCTGGAGACTAACTGATAACTAATAACTGAAATAATATTGGCAAAGCTGTTGACCTATTGGTTTACAATATCTGTTGGACTCGGAAACTAATAAAAAAAACCCATGAGTGTTTTTCGTAATATTGTGGTGGTAGGAGTGATTGGAGTAGTTCTTTCAGATGCAGGCCAGGGGTTTTCAGCCCCACTACCCATTCACTTCCAAAATAATGCTCCTGAAAATTCGATTTTAGACCTAGAAGGGGTCAAAGGACAATCTATTGAGGTTAAAGAAACTCAAGGAGAAAAGTCAGATATTAACTCTTTGGAAAAAGTCCCTCAACTCAAACCTAAAGGTAGTTTACTAAAAAGGTTAAAATCAAATTCTTCAGGTACAAAACTACCATCAAAAAGACACTCAGAAGCGAATATTAATAAAGAATTACCTGAATCAAAACCTAATCAAGATATAATTTCCGCATTAAAACAACTCAAAAATATATACAAAAATCAAGGTAGTTTATTAGCAGAGTTAAAATCCTCTAGAAAGGGAGAAAATATATCTCCTTCAGGATCACAATTTCAACAAGATATTAATGATAGTTTTGCAGCCAACAATAATCAAAAATCTAACTTAGACTCAGAAAATGTTGCCACACAGGGTAAATCTAATTCTAGTTTATTAGAATTGCTAGATTCAAATTCAGGAAATTCTGAGGTAGAAACCAATATTAATCCTCCGGCAGAAACTAGCCTTGAACAATCAACTATTTCCTTAAATAAAGAGCCAGAAACATCTAAATTAAACTCAGAAAATGTTGCCACACAGGGTAAATCTAATTCTAGTTTATTAGAATTGCTAGATTCAAATTCAGGAAATTCTGAGGTAGAAACCAATATTAATCCTCCGGCAGAAACTAGCCTTGAACAATCAACTATTTCCTTAAATAAAGAGCCAGAAACATCTAAATTAAACTCAGAAAATGTTGCCACACAGGGTAAATCTAATTCTAGTTTATTAAAATTGCTAGATTCAAATCCAGGAAATTCTGAGGTAGAAACCAATATTAATCCTCCGGCAGAAACTAGCCTTGAACAATCAACTATTTTCTTAAATAAAGAGCCAGAAAAATCTAACTTAGACTCAGAAAATGTTGCCACACAGGGTAAATCTAATTCTAGTTTATTAGAATTGCTAGATTCAAATTCAGGAAATTCTGAGGTAGAAACCAATATTAATCCTCCGGCAGAAATTAGCCTTGAACAATCAACTATTTTCTTAAATAAAGAGCCAGAAAAATCTAAATTAAACTCAGAAAATGTTGCCACACAGGGTAAATCTAATTCTAGTTTATTAGAATTGCTAGATTCAAATTCAGGAAATTCTGAGGTAGAAACCAATATTAATCCTCCGGCAGAAATTAGCCTTGAACAATCAACTATTTTCTTAAATAAAGAGCCAGAAAAATCTAAATTAAACTCAGAAAATGTTGCCACACAGGGTAAATCTAATTCTAGTTTATTAGAATTGCTAGATTCAAATTCAGGAAATTCTGAGGTAGAAACCAATATTAATCCTCCGGCAGAAATTAGCCTTGAACAATCAACTATTTTCTTAAATAAAGAGCCAGAAAAATCTAAATTAAACTCAGAAAATGTTGCCACACAGGGTAAATCTAATTCTAGTTTATTAGAATTGCTAGATTCAAAGTCAGGAAATTCTGAGGTGGAAACCAAGATTAATCCTCTGGCAGAAATTGGCCTTGAACAATCAACTATTTTCTTAAATAAAGAGCCAGAAAAATTTAACTTAGACTTAGAAAATGTGGTGGCACAGGGCCAATATGATTCTAGTTTATTAGAATTGCTAAATTCAAAATCGAAAACAGAAAAATCTCAAATTGAAACTGCAAAAATTTATACAAGCTTAAAGGCATCAACACCAGAAAGTCAGAATCAACAAAAGGAAACTAATAATCTTAAAAAAACATCTGAAATAAATCCAATCCGAGGAAATTCTTACCAAATAATGACCAGTATCAATCGTGCTCCTGCAATGGCAACAATAAATGATTTGTCAGAGATTGAAACTCAGGCATCCGCGCTAAATAATTCGCAAAAACGTAACAATTATCCAATTAGATTACCAGGTAGAACCAATCAAAGTCTGGTATCAACTATTCAGGGTTCACTTACTTTTGGAAATACTTCAAAACAGCAAGATTCTGTTCAGATAATGACAGGTCTCAATCCCACTTCAAGTACGGAAACTGTTCCTAATTTAGTCAGAGTTGAGAATCAAAAAAAATCATCAAATAATAGTAGCTTAATTATTGCTCAACAAAATAGTGAAAGTTTTCCTCTACCAGTACCCAATGGAACCTTACAAACAAATCCTCCTTCTCAAATAGAACCAAATTCCAATCCACTATACTTTCCCATTACTCCTGGTCAAGTACAGATAAAAGAAACAATACCAATTACTTTAGAGGAAGCTATTGATTTAGCCCGACGCAATAATCCAGGAATCCAAGTTTCTCAACTAGAAGTTGAAAAGAGTAAAGCTTCCCTGCGAGAAGCTCAAGCTACTTTGTGGCCTAGTCTTACTTTTGATTCAGTTATACAACGTACAGAAAGTGCCTTTGGTGATTTGCAAGCACAAGCTCAACAACGAGTAGCTGAGGTAACAGGAAGAGACCAGTTCATAGACACTGATATTCAAAATTTCCCTACCACAACTTTTACCAATACATTTCGATTTGATTATGACCTTGGTCTTGGTAAAGCTCGTTCTTCCAGGATTGGAGTTGCTAGGGAACAAATGTATCTACGGGAGTTAGAGCTAGAGAGGGTTTCTGAGGAATTGCGCTTAAATGTATCGGACGATTACTATAATTTACAACAAGCAGATGGACGAGTCCGAATTGGAGAGGCTGCTGTTAGAAATTCTCGCAAAAGTTTGGAAGATGCGGAAGCCTTAGAAAGAGCAGGAGTAGGAACTAGATTTGATGTATTACAAGCTCAGGTAACATTATCTAATGAACAACAAAACCTGACAAATGCACTTCGAGATCAACGTACTGCTCAACGTCGTTTAGCAGAGAGATTAAGTGCCAATGAGTTGATAAATTTGACGGCTGCCGATCCCATTGAGCCAGTAGGGTCTTGGCCTCTATCTTTAGATGAAACAATTATAGCGGCTTTTCAGAACCGGGCCGAGTTAGAACAGCAGTTAGTGCAAAGAGACTTAAGTGATGAGCAGCGTAAACTAGCTCTTTCATCAGTTAGACCAAGCTTGAATTTCTTTGCTACCTATGATGTGTTAGCATTAACTACTGAGAACCAAAGTTGGCGAGCAGCCAGGGGTTGGGCTGATGGTAGTACAATAGGATTAAGGTTCAGATGGAATTTCTTTGATGGTGGTGCAGCAAGGGCGTCCGCCAGACGAAGTATACTAGATGGGGAGATTGCAGAAACTAGGTTTGAGGAAGTTAGAAATCAGATTCGTCGGGAAGTTGAGGAAGCTTTCTTTAGTTTGGAAGCTAGCTTTGAAAATATTTCTACTGCTGAGTTGGGTGTGGAGCAGGCGAAGGAAGCTTTACGTTTGGCGAGATTACGATTTCAAGCAGGGGTGGGAACTCAGTTAGAAGTTATTGAACAAGAAACAGATTTGACTAGGGCTGAGGATAATTTGTTAAGGGCAATTATTGACTATAATCGGTCTTTGTCGGAACTGCAAAGAGCTGTGAGTAATTTTCCAGGTGGGAATTTGTCAGATAATCCTTAAACAAAGACAGTTAAAACCCAGATTCCGCAATTCAATTCAATATCATTTCATCAGTTTCAAGGAGTACATTTGTCAATAATTAATCAGTCGCCAAAAGTGGTTAATCTCACAGAAGAAAGGAGCTTGATTTTAGAGTTTTTACCCTCTTGTTGTCAAAAATATTATCTGGGAAACAATAATAATAAGCGATAGACTTCCAGTCCGCTTCGCGATAGACTTCCAGTCCGCTTCGCGAACGCACGCCAACGTATATGTTCGCACCAGTTGAAGAGTTACGAAAATTAATTGATGCTATCAACAGGAGTGTATCTGCTCAATTATTTTCTGCTGCCAATAAAAATCCCTGGTTTGCCAACAATACACGCCACTGATTTTTTCGTGTTCTATAGAATTAATTTATTTACAGGACTTACGCAGTGCCTCCATATATAGTGCATTTTTGACAATAAATTCAGATATTTACACTACAAGTAGTGCCTTTACGTAAGTCCTGTATTTAATTCGTTTGCTCAAATTCTGATGATGATTCATATATCTTTTTGTGCTACATGCCGGAAATGCGGAATGTGGGTTACAGTGCTTTTCAAACTGATGAACTACATCGCCATAATCAAAACCTTGTAGGGACGTTGCATGCAACGTCCCTACTGTGGTCTACCGACATGAAAACTGCTGTAAAAGTCAACTGCCCCAAAAATTCCCAGTGTACTAATAATGAATAATTCACCAATTAAACACGAAAAAATGTTATTAGAGAATTAGTAGAAGCAGGGGGTCATCAATTACTATTTTTGCCAAAATACTCTTCTGATTTAAATGACATAGAACATGATTTTAGTGCATTAAAAAAAGCTAGAATCTATTCACTTATCAACACATCTCGACTTGGAAATTATGCGTAATTATTGTGCCCAATAGTGTTTCGCTCTTATTTAAATAAATTAAAGTAATTTATTACTTTCATCCATATTTTTGCACAGCACCACCTAGTCGAAGCTCTCGAGCTGACTGCTAATAGCTCAATGCTTACATTCTCTAGACCAAACAATTTTAACCTTATCTATCTTTGGCAGGTATATTTTGTATTGGCCAATCTGGTAATTAGCCGTTCTTATAAACCTATGATAATCTATATAAATCTATGATTATCTGTTCTATTCCTGCTTCATTCTGGCAACGTCGGCGTTATCCAGTCCACAAGCTGTCACGGTCGAACTGACCGCCATAGCTAAATTTAACGAGGAATCATAGAATCTAGTTCCAGCTTGACTTTTTCGGTCTGGTATCAGCTCTCCAGATAATTCCCATTTTCGGAGCGTATCAATGGACACTCCCAATGGTTCTGCTGCTGCACCTATCTTAATGAATCTATTAGTCATCATCATAAGTTTTACAAGATAATCATAGATTTTGTCAAGCTGTTATTTACCCCTATAGATAGCTCATTTACCCCCTATGGGATTTTTCACCTACAGATAGGGTATTATCTAGGAGTTTGCGAAGAATATCCCACATTATTGAACTTTGCAATACTGCTTATTGCCTATTGTTTGTTCCCTGCCTTCACTACCAAACTTTTTGAGCAAACCTTACCTAATTTTTCCTACCCTCAGGTTGTGTAAAGCTGAGCAGTAAGTTAAAGTTCTTAATATTAGTTAATATTTGTTTCATAAATTACAATAAATTAATGATTTATTATGGCCAATATTAAGTTTCAAAACGAAAATCAGGAAGTGATTGCTGCGGATGGAGCGAATTTAAGGCTCAAAGCTCTAGAAAATCGCATTGACATTTACACCTTTGTATCCAAAATGATGAATTGTGGTGGCTATGGACAGTGTGGTACCTGTGTAGTAGAAATTATTGAAGGGATAGAAAATCTTTCACCCCGTACTCCAGTGGAAGAACAAAAGTTGAAAAAGAGGCCTCCCAACTGTAGATTAGCTTGTCAGACCCTAGTTAATGGCCCAGTAGTGGTCAAAACAAAACCAAAACGCAAATAATGGTATTCTTACTTTGTGGTATTTAAATTAAAATTGGGTAATCATGGAAGTTAATAATTTAGGGTTTGTGGCAACAATTTTGTTTATATTTGTGCCAGCGGTTTTCTTAATCATTTTGTACATTCAAACTAACAATAGTCAACAAAGTTAAAAACCTAGCAGTTCATATAGTTATTTAAATTTAGATTGAGACAAGTATTTCTTGCTATAACTCGCGTTTCAGCAGAAAAAGTTTTCCATTCTTATTTTAAATGACTATAACAGAGAGAATTAAGTAGGAGTAAATTTTTTTGATTATCCTCCTACTTTTTGATATTTATTAGGACTTAGTTGCGCACAACATATTTCCTTCATCACGAGGGACAGGGAAGTTATCTCAAGTCAATACTCAAAATACTCCAATACTCTGGTGGTGGATGGACAAGTCCTGATTTATATGAAAAAAAGCTGATCTCGGAAATGTGAGATACATTTACCATCCCTATTATCCTCATTATCCTCATTAAAAAACTATAATTTATAAGTATTTTTCTTGGCATCAGACTTGACAAAATAGATAAGTAGGTACCTACAAAAAAATTCTAAACTATATTTAGTTTTGTAAACGGAATCTCGACTCCGACCTACAATTGATGCGGGGTAGATTTACATTTTGTTATATCGGGACAAACTTTAACCCCCGTCTACTTAAACATATTTTTGAGTTTAAAATAAGTATGTTGAAAAATATATTTTGTTTGAGGACTTAAGTAGTTTTCCTTAGCTGCTACACTATTTGCCCCTAGTCCCCCTATCTCCTCCACAGTAGCATCGCCGCGGTAGTGGGGCTATTTCAAAAAGCAATAAGTTAGGAATTTTCCGATTCAGCAGCGTAGCCAGAGCTAGAATAAACAGCCCTGCTATTTGGCCATCTCCAGAACTTTCCATCTATACTGTTAAGAGAATGAAAACATTGGCAGACAAGGGGAGTTGACTTTTGACTTCGGCGTAGCCCTATTTAGCGGATTAAAAGTACAGGAGAATTACTATAAACTCGTACATAGTCTGATAAAGAATTTCCTAATAATTTATCTAGGTCTACAAGACTCTTGGCTATGGAGGGACGGCGATCTGGTGAACCCAGGATTAATAGATCCACATTCAATTCCTGAGATATTTTACAAATTTCTGGGCCAGGTTTACCACTTGCAGTAACACAACGATATTTAATCCCCATTTTTTTCGCTTCTGCTTTAGCTGCTGCTAGATTAGGTTCTTTTTCCGCATCTGATGTGTAATCTTGACTTGATTTGCCACTAACATCTTTCCTCACATAGCTCAAAATTAATTGTCCTCCAGGAATTTGATTAACTAAGTTAATAGCCAACTGTAGAGAATTTTTCCCTTCCTCTGATGGTTCTAAGACAACCATCACATTTTTAATTTTTTTGACATAGACATCATCCTTTACCAGTAGCATTGGATGGGTAGTTAACTGGAAAACATATTGACTAACTGAATTTTCCAGAATAGCTCGGAGTCTGCCTAACCCCCGCGAACCCATAATAATTAGATCAGATTTTTCTTCATCAGCTATTTGACAAACAATATCTTTTGGGTCTCCTTGTTTGAGTCGAGAATTAATTTTTTCGGGAGCCACTTTTAATGATTTAACAGCTTCAGCTAGAATCTTACCACCTTCTTCTAATTTGTCTGACATGGCTTTTGCAGTGGCTTGAGGCTGTATAACGTGTAAGACAGTTACAGATGCTTGTTGGAAATAGGGGAGATCCATCAACATATTGAGCATCTGCTCACATAGTCCCCGACCAGCAACTGCTACCAAAACTTTATTAATCATAATGTTAGTTAAGCGAGTCAAATAATAATAGTTGTTTAAAGTAGCATATATCTCTAATAGCAATGGTAAATTTTAGAAATGTAGAGTTTTAGAAATTTTTGTAAAGTGGCCTCATCAGAACAATCTCAACCTCAGTTACCTACAAGTGCAATTAAAAGTCAACCTATTCAAAAACCGGAAGTCTGGTTTGAATATGTAGTTCGGGTTCATCCGCACCATACTGACTATGCTGGTATTGTTTGGCATGGAACTTATCTTTCCTGGATGGAGGAAGCCAGAGTCGAAAGTTTGCGTTCTATCGGTATTGAATTCGCTGAGTTAGTTAACCTCGGTTGTGATTTACCAGTAGTTGAACTTTCCCTACGCTACCATGAACCTGTTAAGTTGGGTATGGTAGTTGTGGTCAAGACCCGCATGGCAAATACTCAAGGGGTTAGGTTAGACTGGGATTACGAAATTCAATCATTGGATGGTAAGGAATTATATGTTACCGCGAAAGTGACATTAGTAACTGTTGACCGAGAAAAAGGTAAAATTATGCGTCGTTTACCTCCATCGATAGAAGCAATTTTGACAAGGCTTTCAAGATAATTTAGGGTTCCTTGATTATTAATCAAATTCAAGTATTTTGAAATTTTAGCTAAGTCCTGTACATATTAAATTTTATGTTGAACTTTAGTGTAGCTATTCGTACCTATAATGGGGAAAAATATTTACCATTACTTTTAGAAAAGTTGCGATCGCAAGTCAACACAGAAAATATTTCCTGGGAAATAGTAATTGTTGACAATAATAGTACAGACAATACTGCTAGAATTATCCAAGAATATCAGTTAGACTTGCTAGAATTATACCCAATTCATTATTTTTTTGAACCTCAACAGGGAGCTTGTTATGCTAGACAAAGGGCTATGAAAGAAGCTAAAGGTTCACTTGTGGGCTTTCTTGATGATGATAACTTACCCTCTCCTGACTGGGTAGCTTCTGCTTATGTTTTTGGACAGACTCATCCCCAAGCTGGGGCATACAATGGTCTAATTCATGCCATTTATCAAGGGCAACCTCCTAAAAATTTTAAGAAAATAGCCTCCTGTTTAGCAATTATAGAATGGAAGGAAACAGAACCATTTTGTTTTAATCTCCAAAAAAAAGGAGGACTTTTACCACCAGGGGCAGGTATAGTTATTAGAAAGGAAGCTTGGGAAGAAAATGTCCCTTTGAATTTGAAATTAAAAGGACCAGTGAGTGGTTCTTTAAATGCAAAAGGAGAGGATATAGAAACACTTTTGTATATTAGAAATGGTGGGTGGGAGATTTGGTTTAATCCAGGGATGCACATCTACCATAAAATTTCTCAAAGTCGTTTAGAGAAAGAATATTTGATGAAATTATTACGGGGTATTGGTTTAAGTCGTCATCGGACTAGAATGTTAGGATGTCCACCTTGGCAAAGACCTTTGGTAATCCCTTTATATATGGCTAATGATTTACGAAAAGTCATTATTAACAGACTTAAATATGGAAAAGAATTAGAAACTGATATAGTTGCTGCAAGTCAAATGGAAATGTATTTAGGAAGTTTAGAAAGTCACTGGCAAGAATTAAAATATTTTTTTTGGAAGTAAAAAAGTGGCAAACTCAAATGATAAATCTCAAAAAAAAAGAATTAAAGTCGCAGTTATTGCTAATGAATTCTTTGAACTTTATCAAGGAAGAATGGGTGGTTTTGGATGGGCAACTCGTCAAGTAACAAACTACTTTAACTCCAACTCAAATCTAGGAATAGATGTAGTATTAATTGCTGGAGAAACTTATGGCAAATCAGGAGAACCAGACTCTATAGTTCATAATACTAGACTGATTCTTCGTCAGGGCAATAAATTAGAATATATTCGTCGTATCTGGGCAGAAAAAATTGATTTAATTTTGTCTATTGACTATCGTCCTAACTATCGTCCTTTATTTTGGATATTACCAAAAACTCCGATTGTTTTGTGGGCGCGAGACCCTAGACCACCAGAAGATGTAGTCAAAATTGAAACAGTTAGAATTCCTGGTGTAGAAAATGTCTATCCCCAAGGATTAAAATGTTATAATTGTTCTTCTTTTGCTCAAGTAGTTAGAGTTTCTAAATTGTTAGGTCGGTCAGTTTTATTTGCGACTCCAACACCTTTTTTAAAAGAAAAAGTACCCGGAACTTATGGAGTTAAACCATCAGAAGTGACATTTTTACCGAATATTATAGATATGGAACCAGCAGAGGTAGTCAAAAGTGAGAAACCTACAGTAGTTTTCTTAGCACGTCTTGATCCCTATAAACGTCCTTGGTTATTTGCTGAAATAGCTCGGCATTTTCCAGATGTGGAATTTATTTTTATGGGGAAACCTCACTTTCAAGGAAAGGGAGCTTGGCAACCTACTTCATTGCCTGATAATATGAAATTAATGGGTCATGTAGGGGAGAAAGATAAAATTCGGATTCTTTCACAAGCTTGGGTTTTAATTAATACTTCTATTCACGAAGGGTTGCCTGTCAGTTTTCAGGAATCATTGAAATGTGAAACTCCTATTTTGAGTTGTTTAGACCCGGAAAATGTAGTTTCTCAATTTGGCATTTATGTAGGGCGTTATGATGGTACGGGGATGGAAGGAATACCGAAGTTTATAGAAGGTTTAAAAACTCTTTTAGAAAACCATGAATTACGAACTAAGCTAGGAAAAGAAGGGAGGAAATGGGTAAGTAAAACCCATAATCAGGATAACTTTCAAAAAGTATTTTCTGGTTTGTGTAAAAAAGCAAAAGTCTATTAATTTTCAAAGAGTGAGAAATAATTATTAATTACAAATTAATTCGAGGATAAGGTAAAGTCGAAAATTCTGGAGGAGTATTTATCCCAGGGTAAAGGAGGTATTCTTTTCTCCTAGAAACCCGTTTTTTTTTGCGTAAGTCCTAAAGATAAAATTGATTTTGTATGAAGACAATAGGAGATCATTAGACATCTCCAAAATAAAAATTAAGGTATAATTGTCATGAAAAATTTGTCAAAACTATATACTAATGACTCAGATATTAGAATATATTAATAACCACCCAAAAGAAACAAAAAGAGTTATTGGGATTACCGATGAGCAATTTAAAAAATTAGTAGGAAATGCTCAAAAACTTCAATTAAAAAAAAGACAGGCGATCGCTAGTCAAGAAAAAAGACTAATTAAGGCAGGAGGAGGAAGAAAAAAAAACTTAAAAGTCGAGGAAGAAATCATCTTAACTTTATACTATTTACCCCCGTAGCCCACATTCCAAATACTAGGAATATACTTTGGTGTCAGCTCATCAACAGCAAATAATATTTTTCAGGCTTTGGATAGATATATTACAAGAGTTACTGCCTAGTAGCTTGTTAGAACAATTTCAACAAAAAGAAGACGAATATTTATGGATACAAGAAATTTTAACCGAACAAGAATTAATTGTAGATAGTACAGAAAAAAGCATATATAGGCCATACTCTGATGATAAACAGAAAAAATATTACTCTGGAAAAAAGAAAAACCATACATTGAAAAACCAAATAATAATGACAGAAAAAGGAGCATAAATAGTAGATGTGATTGTCGGAAAAAGAGGTCCAGAAAGCGATGTAAATTGACTCATAAAACAACAACAAAACTTTGATAAAGAAAAAAAATTTTAGGGAGATAAAGGGTATTAAGGAGCAGAGAGGACTATGACACAAAAAAAACCGAGAAAACAAGAAATGCCACCAGAAATAAAAACCGAAATTTTTTGCCCTTGAGGGAGAAAATGTGGATTTTCAGGGTCTGCAAGACTATATTAAAGACTATATTATGGATATTGAAACATACTGTGGGCTGTTCAACAATCTAAAGCAGGAAATAGCTATTGGTGAGGCATCTCCATGGTATCTCTATATCCCTAAAAGTTGCGAGCGTATACAGTATGACATCCCCGAAGTCAAGCTAATTGCTATGCTTCGCGCTCCTGTTGAAAGAGCATATTCACAGTTTTTAAGTTTGGTTCAACGAAACTTTGAGCCACTCACTGATTTTGCTCAAGCATTATCAGTAGAACCAGAGCGAATTATCAATAATTGGTCTCCTCGTTGGCATTACAAGTCAAGAGGATTTTACTATACTCAATTGAAACGATACTTCGACAGATTTGACCGAAAGCAGATGAAGATATATCTCTACGAAGACTTCATATTTGACTCATGTGGCGTGGTACAAGATATATTTCACTTTCTCGGTGTAGATGATACTTTTATACCGAACATATCTAAAAAGCATAACGTGACCAAGCTACCTAGAAACAAGACTCTTCATAAGTTATTTAGTCAGCAGAATAAGATTAAATCTATTCTAGCTCCATTTTTCTCTCCCAAGATGCGCCAACACATCAGTTCCACTTTAACAGATATTAACACCAAGCCAAAGCCCGAACTACAACCAGAAATACGAATAAAACTGATTGAAGAATACCAACAAGATATTTTGAAACTTCAAGACCTAATTCAGAGAGACCTTTCTCAATGGCTAAAGGTATAAAATAATTTGAGAATAGTTGTTGATGTTAAAACAAACAAAACCTAGAGGTTGTAATATGCAAATGCCTAACTTTATGATTATCGGTGCGGCAAAAGCAGGAACTACTGCCCTTTATAAATATCTAGAGGAGCACCCACAAATTTTTATGAGTCCTCAGAAAGAACCACGATTTTTTGCTCTTGAAGGAGAAAAAATTGATTTTCGCGGTCCAGGGGCTATGACAAGATTTAGATATGTTACTGATATAGAAACATACCGCTTGTTATTCAAAAATGTATCCAATGAATTAGCAATTGGTGAAGCATCTACTTGGTATCTTTACATCCCGAAAGCTGCTAAGGGAATACGGCATTATTTACCTAATGTTAAGCTAATTGTAATGTTAAGGGATCCAGTGCAGAGAGCTTATTCAAACTTTTTAGGTTTGAGGCGCGAAGGAGTTGAACCACTTGAGGATTTTACTGAAGCAATGGTAGCAGAAAAAGAACGAATGGAAAATAACTGGTCGCCAACCTGGCATTATCAGCAAAAAGGGTTTTACTATAATCAACTGAAACGTTATTTTGAGTTATTTGAAAAAAGCCAGATCAGAATCTACCTGTACGAAGATTTGAAGGCTAACTCCACTAATGTAGTTCAAGATATATTTCGTTTCCTGAGTGTAGATGATACATTTGTAGCGGATACCTCTCAAAAACATAATGTTTCTGGTATTCCTAGAAATAAGGCTTTGCATCAATTCCTGAACCAGTCGAATCCATTGAGAGGTTTTATGCATTCCTTTGTTCCCGCTAAACTACGTAAAAGAGTGAAAAATAATCTAATAAACCTCAACCTCCAGAATAAGAATCAACCGTTATTACCTGAAATTAGGAAGCAATTTATTGAGGTCTATAGAGAAGATATATTGAAACTTCAAGAGTTAATTGATAGAGACCTTTCTCAATGGTTAAAAGTATAGAAAAAATCAATGAATAAAGAAAAAATATATACAGTATATAAACCGAAATATCCTATGATATTTACTATTTTGATTACAACCTATAATCGTTGGGATTTCTTATTGGTCAGGGGCATATGACAAAAAACATCCTTTGCAAGAACGTTGCGATAGTAATATTTTAATGAAAGAAAAAATTTATGCCAGAGTGAATAAAAAGTATAGTAATTTAATTCCATATATTGGCAATATTAGGCGATATATGAAGTTACATTGGGGTATAGTAGCTCTCAAACAGAAACAATTATTAATAGCTTTAAAGTTGTTGTTGCCAGTAGCTTTTTATCCCCAGGCCTGGAAACTTTTTTTTAGAAGCTATTACTTCTCGCAAACAACCAAATAAAAATGCTAATTTACGCAAGTATATTTTGATTGATTAAGTTGATTATTCTTGACGCAGATGAACACATATAGTGCAATAGGGTTCAGATAAGACCAAAACTCCTATGATATGGAACCATTAGATAGGCTTTTCAGACTACAGAATTGCCAAAAAAATCCTTAACTGAACTGTATTGACATATAGTGTACATTAAATATCAGTCGTTTTATAGTAGCAATCAGAGAATAAATTTTGAATTTTGTAAAAATTTATTAAATAAATTCACAAAAAAAATCTAATTGTTAGACAACTTTATTATTGTCTAAATTAAGAAAATATGGATGTTAACTATGAATACTATCAAGATTATAAGTAAAATAAAACAACTTATTTCTCAATCATTTAAGGAACAGTATGGATTTTTAGTTCATCCCAAAAGAACATACAAGATGATAACCTCTCGCGTTCACCCCGAACCTATTTTTATCCTGGGCGAAGCGAAATCTGGAACAACAGCGATCGCCTCACTTCTTTCTCAAGTAAGTGGCCAACAAGTAACTATAGATTTGATTTACCGTATTAAGCGTTCTCCAAAAGCACATATACTAAACAAGTTATATAGCAGAGAATTACCTTTTCACGATTTTGTCCAAGCATATAAGTTCTATTTCTCAACTCCTTTGAACAAATGTCCCAACTTTGTTAGTTTTTATGATGAGTTATGTTCGTGTTTTCCCAAAGCTAAGTTCATTTTTATTGTTCGCGATCCTAGAGATAATATTCGTAGCTTACTAAATCGTCGTAAAGTTCCAGGTAATCTCAAATCCTTTCCTGGTAAAGAATACTATCAATTAAAATCATTTACCGATAGAAGTCTAGCGGGTAACAATTATATTGAGAAAATGGCTCATCATTGGAACTTGACAGTACAAAAATATATAGACCATGAAAATAATATGGTACTAATCCGCTACGAAGATTTTATGCTAGATAAAGTGGGTAGCATTAGCAATTTAGCGAAACAAGTAGGCTTAAATCCTATTAATGATATTACAGAATATCTCGACATCCAATATCAACCTCGTGGTAATCGTGAAATTAGTTGGCAAGACTTTTTTGGACAGACAAATCTTGGTAGTATTGAAGCTATTTGCGGTGAACGGATGGATTATTTTGGCTATAGCTGTTAAACACTCTGCATCTCTAAGTTAACTAAGTAGTTTAAAGGAAACATAAAAATGGAATCACCAATTTTTATAGTCGGCTGTGAACGTTCGGGTAACACATTATTACGGCTAATACTCAATCAGAGTCCAGTGCTGTATATTCCTTCAGAATCAGGCTTTCTTGATCAACTTAGAAAGCAACAGGAACTATATGGGGATTTTACCGAACTTCATCAACGTTGGTTTTTTATCCGTGACTTGCAAACCAACAAAGCAACATCGAAAACACATAGTTTTCCTATCTTTAAATTGACATTAGAAGAAGCAGAAGTGGCAATAGCCGAAACTGCTCCGACAAATTATTCAGGAGCAGCTTTTGCATTGTTCCAAGCTGCGACTCGAAAGCAGGGTAAGCAATATTGGGGGGACAAAACACCGCGCTATATTTTTGATATTCCATGGCTTGCTGAAGCCTTTCCTCAAGCTAAATTTATCCATATTATTCGTGATGGTAGAGATGTAGCTAGTAGCCTGATCAAAGCTGGTTGGGTTAATAACTTTGTCAAAGCAGCATATTATTGGCAGAAAAAAGTTGAAGCTGGTATATCTGCTAGAAAGATTCTAGAAAAGCGACGATACTACGAGTTTAACTACGAACAATTGGTTATGTATCCTGAAGAAACAGTTAAAGACTTATGTAACTGGTTAAGACTCGAGTATGTACCTAGTATGTTACAACAGAATAAAAATGCTACTAATTATATTCCTGGTGTCCACTGGCATCTGCATGAAATGCTAGCTAAACCTATTGATCCATCACGAGCTTATGCTTGGAAGCAACAACTGTTTTCTCGTCAGGTTGCTGATTTTGAGAGTGTTGCAGGTGAACTATTGAAAGAACTTGGTTATGAAGTTACTGGTGTTAAGGTTCCTTTCTATCTGAGAACCACTAGAAGTTTAATGGAAAAACTTAAGTCAAATCTAAAAAGTAACGCTCCAAAAATTTTGCGACAGTTAGGGATAAACTAAGTTTGAGTTCGAACTATTATTAGTATGGAATCTAAGAAAACAGTAATTATCTATCGCGACCAATTAATTCCCTACTCAGAAACTTTTATCCCGGCACAAGTGGAGAATTTTTTATCCTATCAAGGATTCTACGTTGGTTCTTCTGGCTTCCCTATTGCTAAATCAATGCTTCCCCAGGATAGAACTATTATTCTGGGTGACTTAGCCTCTCCTGGTGGTTTCTGGAAAACAGCCTACAAATTAACTGGTTTTATCCATCCTCGCTGGCTGAAATGTTTGCAAGATTTATCGCCTCAGTTAATTCACGCTCATTTTGGTCTGGATGGGTTTTTAGCACTACCACTGGCAAAAAAGTTAAAAGTACCTCTAATTGTAACTTTTCATGGCTATTACGCTACCACAGAAATAATCATCAATCAATCTCAAAGTTTAATAACACAGACCAGGAATTTTGTCAAGAATCGCGGTCAATTTTTTCGAGAATTATATTTTAGGAATCGCGATCGCCTATTTCAAGAAGGGAACTATTTCATAGCTGTTTCTGAATTTATCCGCTCCCAACTAATAGAAAAAGGATGTCCACCAGAGAAAATTCAAGTTAATTATATTGGTGTAGATGTGGATAAATTTACACCAAATCCGCTAGTAAAACGAGAACCTATTGTTTTATTTGTCGGACGGTTAATAGAAAAAAAAGGATGTGAATATTTAATTGAGGCGATCGCCCAAGTACAAAAAACTATACCCAATATAGAGTTAGTAGTTATCGGCGACGGAATTCTACGTTCTTCTCTAGAAAATTTAGCTAATAATTTGTTATCTAATTACCGTTTCTTGGGAGTCAAACCACAAGAAACTGTTCAAGAATGGATGAATAAAGCATTTTTACTGGGTGCACCGAGTGTTACTACTGCTACTGGAGAATCTGAAGGATTACCAATAGTTATTCTAGAAGCACAAGCAATGGGATTACCTGTTATTAGTTCGATTCATGCAGGTATTCCAGAAGCAATAGTTCATGAAGAAACAGGGTTTTTAACCCAAGAAAAAGATGGGGAAAGTCTGGCTAAATATATTTTGACTTTGTTTGAAAATGTGGAATTAAGAGAAAAATTTTCGACATTAGGTCGTAGACGTATAGAAACAGAATTCAACCTCAAATTAAATGCTGCAAAACTAGAAGAAATATATGATAACATTGGTACTTAAACATATCGTCACAACCAAAACCTTGTAAGGACCTTCCTAGGAACGTCCCTACTGTGGTCTATTAAAATGAAAACCGCTATAAACATTTTCTGGCGAAAAAGATGGGTCAAAGTCAGTAAGGACAAGGAAATTACGTCGATGGCCTAAAAATGGCTAGAACCCATGATGATTCAGGATTCATACCTTTTTGAAGTAAAAGCCTTTGCCCATCTATATTTAAGTCTGTCTGATCCCTCTATGCACGTTTAAGTCCCACTATCAGCATCTATTCCTGCTTCTCGAAGTAATTGTTCTAAACGTTTGGCACGTTCTTCAGCAACTTCTTTAGCCTGACGTTCCTGTTGGAGTTCTGACTCAGCAACTTCTTTAGCCTGACGTTCCTGTTCTTTAGCCTGACGTTCCTCATCTAATTGTCCTTGGACATTACCTAATTGTTCTTGGACATCATCCAATTGTTCCTGAACTTCATTCAACTGTTTTTGAACTTCCAGATAATCTGCAAATAATTGACCATCTGGACGATACAATTGTAAAGTTTCGGGCCATACCTCAAAGCGAATTCCCAATCTTGGAGAAACCCAGCCATTCATTTCGTCAATTACATCCAGTAACGACTCAGAACGCAACCATCCTGTCAAATCATTTTTTTGTGGGTCATACAAATA
>JAKQYE010000058.1:0-24709 GCA_023356605.1 Trichodesmium sp. MAG_R02
AAGCGGGTATAGTTTTCGCTACATTAAAAAATCCCCAAGGAAACCAATTCTTGTGATTAATACCTAGCCAGAAACCAATTTTACTTTTCTTAAAATCTTGATAGACGTTAAAATTATTTATTCCTAATGAATTTGCTAATTTTGATAAATTTTTGCCAGTCTTTCTGAAAATTCGTAGGCTTAATTTTCCTAAAATCCCACCTTTAAATTTACAAAAAATAGTCCCAAAATCACTAAGTGACTCTCCATTTACTACAAACAGTTGATAAGTAATTATTTTTTCAGGTATGTCAGGATGAGGAGGTATCTCATATCCAGGTAAATCAATGTGAAGAGCAAAAACAGATTTATACTTTTTAGCACCATCTTGAAAATAAATATGTTTTTCTTTTGGTATAGGCACTATACCAGAAGGTAGCGGTTCTTTAAATTTAGCTAACAATTCTTCAGTAAAACCTTCAGAATTAAAAAAGTCATTAATTAGTTTCCAGAGAGGAGACTTTGTTAAATTATTGCAGACAAGTCCATAATCTTTAAAATGCTCTCTCTTTTTTGAAATTGAAGTACCTATACCAGGATAAATAGCTTTCTGAAATTCAGTTCTATCAGGAAACTGCTCAGCAATTGAATTGAAAAAATATTTTGGAAACAGTTCTTCAATAAGGATATGAGGAAACGGATTTGTTTGGATTTTTGCTTGTCTAATATTCTGTAAAGCATATTCGGTAATTTCTTGAGGCTTGAGGGTTGGGTTTAATTCCATATCATTCAATCATTCATTCAACTATAGTAATCCCATTTTATATAGCAACGTGCGCTGGTATGTTTACATGGTACAGATTGCTACTAATATAATATATGTGAAAGTATTGCTAATAGAATCAAATCATAAAGCGTACTACATTTAATACAATAGTAACATGGCAAAGATGTGAGTACTCATTGCTATAGTTGCTAAATATCTATTCTAACCGACATTTCGCAGATCTTCATATATATTTACATTTTTAAAGAGGCTTATAGCAGTCGAAGCAAAGGTTAGGACATTACTAAATGCTGAAATTCACTCAGAGATTACTTCTGACTTCTTACTTACCCGTAGTGCTATACTTCGACTGCTATATACGAAAAACCTTCATTCTAGAACTCAATATCAATAAATTTTATTAATAACTAATTTTTTATGAGAAAATTAGTTACAATTCTTTATAGCAGTGAAAATCGATGTCCATAGCTATAAGGCTTTCAGGGATAGCATTTGGGGCGAGAGATTAATAAAACCTATCAATTTAATGTTAAGAAATGCGGAATGTGGATTCTAACAAACCACAGTTCAATTATGATTTACTACAAAGAAATTCAGGCAGTTTGTAAATATTTTTTGACAATTGATAACAAAACTTACCCTTCTTCATCAAACACAGGGGGCCAAAGTTCAACAATAGGCAATTCCCACTCAGCAAATAGTTCAGGAATAGTTAACTTATCTTGATTATTCAACTCAATTTCTTCACCATTGGAGCGGTAAACTACAACTATTTCTTCATCTGGGTCTATCAATATCCCTACTTCCACTCCTAGTTCTAAATACTTCTTGATTTTCTCTTTTAAAGTTTTAATTCTGTCACTTTGAGATTTAATTTCCACTACTAAATCTGGCACCAATTCCCCAAAATAACGAACGCTTTTTTTTAGACGTTGAGCACGAACAAAAGAAACATCAGGAACTTTGAGGTTAGTATTCGGAAAAATAAAAGCACCACTAGAATCAAACAAACGTCCTAGACGACGTGGGTTAACCCAAGCATAAAGAGCAGCTATTAAGCGAACGCCAACTTCACTAGAAACAATATCTGACGGACCCATAACTAATATCTTTCCTTCCTCTAATTCTAGTTGATAATCTAAATCTCCTTGATTCAGAGTACCTTGCAATATTTCCAAATCTTTAACTGTGAGATTTGACATATAATTTCATCTTAATTCAATAAATTTTCAGTCAATTTTGAATGTTCTAGAGTAGTAATAAATCTTGTGTTCTAATATTAATCTATATGCAGAGTATTCCAGGTTTATGAAGTACAGTGCTACGAGGTTTTTAATTGCAGACTAAACCTTTACAGTTTTCTTTCAAAAAAATTTAGGATTGCTATATATCTAAAACTTTTCAAAGTGCCTCTAAAATGCCAGTCTTAATAAAGAAGGAAGTAAAGAACCAATAGCATGTACAAATTGATTGGGTTTTTCTGGTTTTGGAGGATTCAAACGTAGGTCAATAATTTCAAGCAAATATTGTGATAATTCTTCACCCTCTTTACTACCTTTAGAAACAAAAATATCGCGAGACTTTTCAGCATCTCTAAGAGCCGCATCAAGATTTCCTAGGTCAGCAAGAGCCATACTTCTAGCAAAATAAGCAGCGGCTAAATCAGATTTCATACTAATAGCTTGGCCATAATATCTGACAGCATCTTTATAGTGCCCTGCTTTTGCTTCTGCAATTCCTAATCGATAAAAATCTTCAGCTTCACCCGTATTAGATGGCATTCCCACGACACCTAACAAAAAAGCATTTTTTAGGTCAACATTTGTTAAATTAGCACCTGTTAAATAAGCACTTCTTAAATCTGTACCAGCCAAATTCGCACCAGATAAATTTGCACCAGATAAATTTGCACCAAATAAACTGGTACCAGCCAAATTAGCACCAGACAAATTTGCACCAGATAAATTTGCACGACTGAGATTAGCTCCACTCAAGTTAGCTCCCTCTAAGTTAGCACCTTGAAGATTTGCCAATACCAAACCAACACCAGTTAGTTCACAATTAGGACATTGTTTACTAGATAATAATCTTTGTGTATGTCGAATATCCTCAGCAATGGCCGGAAGATTAGGAAAAACTACAGTAAAAACTAAGACAGCAGAAAGGATTTTAACTCTCATTTTTAAATATTTAAAAAATAGCATATATTAGGAATTAGGAAAGGAAAAATTGGACACTCATTAGTTCCTTTCATACTCATTCTAGACTGACAGTGGTATTCTTCTTATAGCCAGGAGACAACTTGAAATAGCCAAACTACATGAAAAGCTAATCATAAGCTAGGAAAATCAATAGCCGACCAAAGATTTTATGAATCTCCCAGACAGCTAGAATATAAATTTCAATGGTGGGGTTCTGAAATGGTAATAGTCCATATTATATTTTCCTCATCAAAGACTTGCTCCAACTGTGCTCATGTTCTGGATATGCCCTTGAGTCTAAGGATTTTTGATTCTCTTGACTGTGGTTTGTCGATCTTATTGAGACTTAAACGTCAGTATCAATTTAAGAAATGCGATAGGCTCAAGAGTGAATATCTGTGGATGAGTAACCGCCGACGGCCTCAGTTGAAGCAGGAAGTAAACATCAATTTGTCACGTTATGTGAAGCTTTGTATCAGTTTGATAGAGCAGTTATAGCTATTAATCATCATTAGTAGACTGAGTCCAAATTTCTTCACGCTTATTCATAGCCTTTTTTTAATTTTGTCTAGTTCATCGAACTCAAATGATCTTAGAATAGGGTGATAATCTACTAATTTGGAATAGGACTGCTAGTTTTCTCACAACTTGTACCGTCTGGCATAATAGTTGCTTGGAGAGCTGCTCCAACGAAATTACTATTAGAGATATTAGCGCCCAAAAGGTTTGCTCCATTTAAGTCAGCAGCACTTAAAACAGCCTCTGTTAAATCTGCTCTTGTTAGATTTGCTCCAATTAAGTCAGCCCCTGTCAGATCGACTCTGATCAGGTTAGCCCCAATTAAGTCAGCTTTATTAAGAATAGCTCGTCGTAAATTAACACCATATAGGTTTGCTCCATGTAAATCTGTTTCATAGAGAATGGCTCTTAAGAGGTCAGCATCTACCATATTAACTTGGCTAAAGTTAGCAGTACTTAGGTCTGCTCTAACGAGTTTTGCTCTTGTTAGATCGGCTTTGTTGAGTTTAGCTCCTACTAGAAGAGTATCCGACAAGTTTGCTTCACTTAAATCAGCTCCAATTAGATTTGCCCCAGTAAGATTCGCTTTGGTCAGATTTACTCGACTGAGATTAGCCTGACTGAGGTTAGCGCCTGTTAAGTCAGCTTCAAAAAAATTAGCCCCTTCTAAGTTAGCTTTTGGCAAATGTGCTTCGTGTAAGTATAGACCACTAAAATTTTTTTCTCCTATTGCATATTGCCTCAATAATTCATCTATTTTCATAATTTGGTTAATCATTTTGGTTAATCATAAATTTTGTTTAAAATATACTTATAGCAGAATTGATAAACAGGATTTTATTTTGTTAATTTTGTAACTGAAATTTATCTTGCCTCATTATTTTGATATGGGTATTCAAAGATGATTTTATGAAATTATAGTGTAAGCATTCAGCTATTAGGGATTAGCTTTCATCTTTTTAATGAATGAGGTAGGCATTCGTTTAACTTATAAACATTTTTAACCACAGAATTGAAACACAAAAACGACCAGTTTGAGTTTCTAACCAATACAATTATTTGACGGGAAATGTAAATGGGTCTCAGCAGCTAATAGCTGAGTGCTGAATGCTTACATCATGGCACCTCAATTACTGCTAAGAATTGTTAGATTTTCAGAGGTTATCTAAAGCTTTCATAATAAAATTTACTTTTTATAGGGTCAAACAACTTATAAAAAAGTTAGGGATTTTTGTTGCTAGGAATAGAGCAATATTAGTGTTATAAACAAATTTATTCCAGAAGAGAATTTATAAATACAAAATACAACCAAAATTTTCAAAATCAAAAGAAATTATTGGGATGAGAAAAAACTCACTAAAGTCTTTATTTTACTGCCAAACTGCTCCCAATAAAAAATACTATCACTAGCAATAGGATCTATTTTACGATCATATAATTGATTAATTCCTTCGTTTATATGATCAACTTGTTGCTAATTTGCGTTGGGATAGATAGGGGGAAAATTACTGACCGATGGTTATGCATTATAACCTACATTCTGCAATTCATAATGTAGGGAAAAAAGATAGATAAATTATCATCATGATTTTAGCCAACAAATTGATTATATAGAACATAAAAAAGTCAGCTTTGATGTAGCTAAATGGAGTCGGATAACTTCTGATATTTAAAGAACCAAGTCCGGATTATATCATACCTAAGAATAAAATTTCTTGATAATTGCTTACAATTCGCTATTTAATCAGATATTAAGATAAAAAAATTACCAAAAAACTGCTGAGGAGATAAGATAATGGCAAAGGTGATTTTTTATGAAAAACCAGGCTGCAAAAACAATACAAAGCAAAAGACTTTGTTAAAAGCAGCAGGTCATCAATTAGAAGCTCATAACTTGCTGACTGAAGCTTGGACAAAAGATAATTTACGTTTATTTTTTGGCGATCGCCCAGTAGCGGAGTGGTTCAATAAAGCTACTCCAAAAGTTAAATCTGGAGAAGTAGTTCCTGAAAAAATTGATGGGGAAACTGCTCTAACAATGATGGTAAATGACCCATTATTAATCCGTCGTCCTTTAATACAAGTAGGCGAGCGTAGAGAGGTGGGATTTGATATTGAAATTGTTAATAACTGGGTTGGTTTAGAAGCTGTAGATGAAACTCAAAAGGTAAAAAGTGAGGAGTTGATGAGTCAAGACTTGCAAACTTGTCCAAATAATCATCAACATTAGAGTCTAAAAAAAATCTATTTTCCTCTCTAAATCTGTCTAATCTCTCGTTGGATAATTTTCTGACGGGAGATATTTTTATGCTTTTCCATAAAATTTTTATAAAAATTATTTATAATTTTTTCTTGACTTTAATATTTACTAGATATCAATTTTAGGTTAGATAAAATAGGTGAATTGCATATTTTATTTTTTAACTTAACATTAATTGGCAAAGGATTTGGTTGCTTCATATATGCTATGAATTTATATCTATTTTTTTTCAATCGTCAGCAAGTTGTTTATACTGTTAAACAAAACAAGTATTTGGGAATTTTTCTACTATTTATTCTAGCTTCATTTTTTTTGTATTATACCGTTTATCAAAAGTAATGCTAGACTTGGAAGGTAGTAAAAATAACTAGAAAAATCACAGAGGTTAGTTAACAATAAAACTACGTCAATAAATAGTATTTATAAATAGAAAATTCAAGTATAGCAAAGTTTTTTAGGATTAGTATTATACTCCTCTTAAAACTTTTTTTCAATATTAAGTTTGTTGAATATAATATTATTTAGTATTTACTTGACTGCGCATTATTCCTTAAAAGAACAGTTATAACTACTGTAATTATTTACTCCTATTGACAACTATTACTTTATAATTTATGGTTAATCGGTATTACCAAATTTATTCTGGGATGGGATGCTACCAACCTATCTGCTGTCTGACAATCCCATTATTTCGCTCTAATTATTAAGTCTGGTCTTTATCGATGATATGCAAGCTGTATGGGTGGAAACTCGTTCAGACTCTTCCCAATCATCAGCATGCCAATGTTTACAGTTAGTTTTCCCTTCTGTGTTGGTGATTAATTTTGGGATGAACTGGTCAGTATATTTGCCAACTCTAGTGGCCAAAATCAATCCACAGAAGCATTTCATACAGCAATATCTTACGGTTTTATTAAGTAGTTAGATGAAAACAAAGACATATTTACCCCTCATCAAGAAAGTTTGGGATTTGTTTGGGCCATAAATTTGCTAAACTCCCGATAATCATATTTTTATCAACTATCAAGATTAAATAAATTATATGAGTAATTATTCAAATAAATTCATAAAATTTTTAGAACATTTATTTATAATTTGTGCTTTACTTTACTATTTATTAGATCTAAACTTTAGGTTAGATAGAATAGGTGATTTACAGATTTTATTTTTCAATTTAAAAGTCATTGGCAAAGGGTTTGGTTACTTCTTATATGCTATTAATTTATATCTGTTTTTTGTCAATTGTCAACAAGTTATTTCTCATGTTAAACAAAACAAATATTTCGGATTTTTACTACTATTTGTTCTAGGTTCAATTTTTTGGTCTTATACTCCTATTAAAACTTTTTTTGCAATATTAAGTTTGTTCAATATAACATTATTTAGTATTTACTTGACTACGGGTTATTCCTTAAAAAAACAGTTAGAACTACTTGCTTTTGCTTTTGGTATAATTGTCAGCTTATCTTTGATTACCATTTTTGCTTTTCCTAGTTATGGAACAATGCAAACAGGTCTTGCAATAGGTTCCTGGGAAGGTATATATGGGAATAGAAACATATTAGGAGGTATGTCATTACTGAGTGCATTAATCTTCTACCTTTTTTCTCAAATTAGCACTAAATATTTTTTTTTAGGTTGGTTTGGATTAAGTGCTTCAGTTTGTCTAATAATAGGTTCTGCTTCACGTTCTGCTCTAGTCAATACTCTAGTTCTGTTAATTGTATTGCCAAGTTATAGAGTTTTTCGGATGAATTTTCGTCGAAGCTTATATTTTTGGACTATATTTACCGCGTTTGGCGGACTGTTGATCATATTCTGTCTATTTAATGCAGAAACTATCTTAAGTCTTATGGGAAGAGATTTGACTTTGAGTAGTCGCACAATTTTATGGAAAGCAGAACTAGATTATTTTTGGCAACAACCTTGGTTTGGTTATGGATATCAAGGTTTCTGGCATTACATAAGAAGTACATCAAATTATCCAGGAATTATGAGAATTGCTAATTTCCATAGTCATAATGGTTTTCTAGAATTAACAATGGATTTAGGATTATTGGGACTGTCAATATTTATATTTACTTATTTACATAAATATTTTCAAGCTATTGTTTTTATTCAAAAAAACAATACTAGGGAAAGTTTTTGGCATCTATATTACTTAACTTTTTTATTTATGACTAATTTAACAGAAACTAGACTTTTAGGATTTAATATTTTTTATTTGCTTTGGGTTACAACAGTTTTTGGGTTGACTTCTGATTTGAAAGAGAATCGAGTTTTGTGGAATTCAGCGGATTGCGAGATACCTAAAAAGTAGTTAAAGTATGAATGGCTTTTGACTGTTAAAGAAATTTCTTTGACACTCTCGTTTTACAAATAAAGCGGATCTCCAATATTTAAGAAATTCAAAATTTGAAGGAGTTGGTATATACAGAGCATTCGGTGGTTTACGAACTACAGTGGCACTAGCTTTTAAACAGTATTTAAAGTATAGAATTAAGTTTTCATTATTATTGATCCAATCTACTATAATCACTGTTCCACACTGACATGGAATAGGCTGTAAATAGAAATCAAACTTCCCCAACCTTTATCAGATATTTCCAAACAGATAAATCTCAACCATTCTTACCAAGATGAGAGAAATGATGTAGGCTCATTAACAAGTGGAAAGGGAAGAAGTAAAATATTCCTAAAAAAAAACACATCCATAATAGTGAATTTATAGCTAAAAACTAATGTATGAGTCTTTCGTAAATTAGATAACTAAGGCTATAAATCATGATAAATACTTAAGCAGATATAATGTTAGCAACTTTTTAGACTTTTTTGAGACCAAACAAAGGTTTTTGACTAGGCATACCAACTGAACGCGGATAATTTACTGGAGTTTTCCCTACTTTTCGCAAATATATACAATGACGAATACTATTACTTAAAGGAGTATTAAAAGCTTCTATCGATTCTATTTTACCTCCCAAAAATTTGATAACTTCTGGTAAATTAGCTTGTTCATCAGTTGTGATATTTCCCCGATATAAAATTGCAATTCCACCTATTTTTAACATTGGTAAAGCATATTCAGCGCAGACTACTGTAGGTGCAACAGCTCTCAAAAGAGCAAGGTCATAAATTTCTCTATATTGAAATAGACGACCAATTTGTTCAACTCTATTAGTTATAGTTAAAGCATTATTGATGTTTAAATCTGTTAAAATAGTTTCGATAAAACTAATTTTTTTACGGGTTGAATCTAGTAAAGTAACAGCATATTGAGGTAAGGTAATAGCAACTGGAAATCCTGGAAAACCAGCACCTGTACCAATATCAATAACCTTTTTTTCTTCTTGCCAATGTATTTGATTTTCTAATATAAATTTAATCCCTCTAAGGGAATCCCAAAGATGTTTTTCCCAAAACTCTTCGGGGTTAGTAATTCTAGTTAAATTTAACTTTTTATTTCCTACAATAATCAACTCATAGAGTTTCTGAAATTGTTGTTTTTGTTGTACTGTTGGCTGCCAATTTAATGTTTTCTGCCAAACCGAACTCATTTCTGGTAAAACTTGTCTATTATCATTCATTTCACTTGTTAACTACTATTTGAAGGAAGAAGGAATAATCAAGAATAAAATGCAATTATATAATTCACATTTTATTCAAGAAACAATAAAAAAAGTTTGATCAAGAATAAAAATATTAAGGGGGTAAAGGAGGTCAAAGATGGGAAAGAGTTGATACACAAAAAAAGCACCCAGAAAATGTTAGAAGAAACAGAGAATGAGAATCAACTATAATTCATTTCACTTGTTAACTACTATTTGAAGGAAGAAGGAATAATCAAGAAAGAAATGCAATTATATAATTCACATTTTGTTCAAGAAACAATAAAAAAAGTTTGATCAAGAATAAAAATATTAAGGGGGTAAAGGAGGTCAAAGATGGGAAAGAGTTGATACACAAAAAAAGCACCCAGAAAATGTTAGAAGAAACAGAGAATGAGAATCAACTATAATTCATTTCACTTGTTAACTACTATTTGAAGGAAGAAGGAATAATCAAGAAAGAAATGCAATTATATAATTCACATTTTATTCAAGAAACAATAAAAAAAGTTTGATCAAGAATAAAAATTTTAAGGGGGTAAAGGAGGTCAAAGACGGGAAAGAGTTGATACACAAAAAAAACACCCAGAAAATGTTAGAAGAAACAGAGAATGAGAATCAACTATAATTCATTTCACTTGTTAACTACTATTTGAAGGAAGAAGGAATAATCAAGAAAGAAATGCAATTATATAATTCACATTTTATTCAAGAAACAATAAAAAAAGTTTGATCAAGAATAAAAATCTTAAGGGAGTAAAGGAGGTAAAAGATGGGAAAGAGTTGATACACAAAAAAAGAACCCAGAAAATGTTAGAAGAAACAGAGAATGAGAATCAACAAATAGCTCAAAAAATAAGATTTATAGAACATACAATCAGGCTAATAAAAATATTTAGATTAGCATGAGAAAGATTCATATTATGAAAAAGTAATTTTAACAATATGTGCTTTAGTTAGGGTTTGCTAATTAATCATAAAACCGACATTCCGCAGATCTTCATATGTCTTTATGTATATTTACATTTTCAAATAGACTTATACGAAAAAACTTCATTCTAGAACTTAATATCAATAAATCTTATTAATAACTAATTTTTTATGAGAAAATTAGCTACAATTCTTTATGATAGTGAAAATTGATGCTTATAGTTATAAGGTTTTCAGGGAAAGAACTCGGAGCGATAGATAAATAAAACTTATCAATTTAATGTTAAGAAGTGCGGAATGTGGGATAAAAGCATTGACATATAAAAGTTTTAGCCTTATTTGGGCGGTAAAAAGTACCAGAAGTTTGCTGGTTTAAGCTTAAAAAGTTAGGATTTCGGGCTGACCATGGCATAAAAATAAAGGGACAAATATATCCAACTACCCACCTTTTCCCGACCGGGAGGGGTTAGGGGTGGGTACATTCCCCGTTCCTATCTAGGGCCGGGGAACCCAACGTCCCTATTTCTATTTTAGGGGTGGGCTCCCTACTCCTGAAAAAGACTTTTTCAGCAAGCCCTAGTTAAACTAAATACAAGAGTAATTGTATTAGTAAAATTCATACTTTATCAAATAAAAATAATTTTATTTTTCACAAAGTTGATGATCGCTCTTAGAAACATGAGGGTTAGTCCGTAAATAATCACGTACCCAACTACAACCTTTATCTAACAAATTATCTAATGCCAAATCCCACAAAATTACAGTTTTATCTCTACTACCAGAAGCTAACAACTTGCCATCAGGACTAAAATTTACACTCATCACACTATCCTGATGACCATTCAAAGTTTTTAATAAACTACCATCATAAAGACTCCAGAGCTTGATCTTACCATCATAACTAGACGAAGCAATGACCTGACCATCTGGAGAAAAACTTACACCGGTAACACTATCGCTAGCACCCTTCAAAAAAGTTCTCAGCAGATCACCATTAATACTCCAAAGCTTGACCGTATTATCATAACTTGCTGTAGCGATCATCTGACCATCTGGACTAAAACTTACTCCCAAAACCCAACTATTATGAGCATTAATAGTTCTCAATAACACACCTTTGTGAGTCCAGAGTTTCACTGTACCATCATCGCTAGCAGAGGCAAGTATTTTCCCATCAGGACTAAAACTTACACTACTAACCCATTCGTCATGTCCAATCAAAGTTTTCAACAACTTACCTTCACGGTTCCACAACCTTACGGTTTTATCTTTCCCACTAGAAGCAATAACTTGATTATTCGGACTGAAGTTGACACTCAACAAACTATCAGTATGTCCTGTGAGAGTGATGTTTTTAGAGGTAAAATCTACTGGGTAATAAGCTGTGTTCCAATTCCAATCAAGATCAACAGTTTCGACATAGGTAGGCAAACATTTTAGTAGTTGACTTTGAATTTTTACTTGACTATCTATAGCGATACCAAGCCGACCGTGGTCTTTTGGTTCTCCAAAAAACTGATGTGGCACTAAAGAAAAATTTCTGGGAAAGAAGGAAATAATTTTGCTCCAGGGAAGAAGGCCAAAATTCCCCACTTTCAGAAAACAATTCAACTTAGTAGCAAAAAAATCCTCTGGAAACTTTTCCTGTTCTGTTAAATATGACTTGCTTTTTCCATTCCTAAGAGTAAAAAGCTGATTATTTTTACCATCAAACTGCCAATCTTCAGGAGCTTCAAGGAGTTCCCAGTTCCAAATTTTTTGGGGAGAATTCAAGTACCATAATTTTATTGTATTATCATAGCTACCAGAAGCAAGAATCTGACCATCTGAGCTAAAACTAACACTTGCTACTCTATCAGTGTGTCCCTCGAGAGTATTCAACAACTTACCTGTGCGAGTCCAAAGTTTAACAGTATTGTCTTGAGATGCAGAAGCCAAGATTTCACCATCTGGACTAAAACTAACACCAAGAACTCTGTGTTTATGACCTTGCAGAATATTTAGAGAACCGTTTTTGAGACTCCAGAATTTAATAGTTTTATCATAACTAGCTGAAGCCAGAGTTTCGCCATCAGGACTGAAAGTAACCTGAGTAACTGTGTCTCCATGACTCGAAAAAGTTTTCAACAGAGTTCCGTCTAGCTCCCAAATTTTGATAGTTTTGTCTGTACCAGAAGAAGCTACTGTTTTGCTATCAGGAGAAAAGCTGGCACTGATAACTTGTTTCTTGTGTCCCGTTATTGTCTTTTCTAAAATCGGTATATTTTTCAAAAAACGCCAAATTTTGACTGTTTTATCTCCGCTTGCTGTCACCATTCTTCTACCATCAGGAGAGAAATTGACACTATAGACTGGGTAATTATGATTTCCATATCCATGTTTTAAGGTTTTTAAAAGTTTCCCATTCAGATCCCACAATTGTACAGTGCCATTTGTATTAGCAGCAGCAATAATTTTTCCATTTGGACTAAAGCTCACATATTTGATCACTGCTTTAGTCTTAATTGTTCTTAGTAATACCCCTGCGTTGTTCCAAATTTTGATAGTTTTGTCAAGTGAACCTGATGCTAATATTTTATTATCTGGACTGAAGTTGACTGTTACTACCGAATCACCATGACTCTTGAGGGATAGAGGTTTCACTTCTAGTTGCTCAAGATTCCAGATTTTAACTGTGCGATCGTGGGAAGCTGAAGCTAAATATCTCCCGTCTGAACTAAAACTAATTTTGCTCACCCTATCTGTATGATCTGTTAGGGTTTTTTGTAATTTGCCATCTCGACTCCATAATTTAATAGTTTTATCAGCACTAGCAGAAGCAATTAAGTTTCCTTCAGGATGAAAGATGACACTCCAAACTACATTACTATGTCTTTCTAAATGATTATATTCATTGACTCCATAAATTGCTTGCTGAAGAGAGGCGGCAATTCGATATTCTGTATCATTTGATAGTTTTTTTTCTCCTAATAATTGTTTTATATTTTGCCATTGTTTACCAGCTCTAATACTTTCTATCAGAGCATCAAATTTATAACCAGAGAAAAATAATGCTTCTGAAAAAGCAGTTATGCTATTAATATCTGCCCGATCTTTTTGAGCAGTTGCTACTTGTGTTTGAAATATTGCTTTTTGCCAAAAACCTGATGCAGCAATGGTTAACAGTGACATTAATATAATTCCTACGATTGCTACCCCTAGTTGTTGTTTTAAAAGTATATTTATTTTAGCTTGGCTAGTTATTTTATCTGTTTCTGCCTGGTTCTTAGCAATTTCAGCTTGTTTTACCTCGACTTCAGCCTGTTGCAATCTATATTCTAAGTTAAACCTTTTACGAATTGGTTTGACTACATAATCGTGAACTAGATGGTAGTATTTTTCATTGCATTCTTGCCGAATAAATAATAATCCTGAATCTACTAATATTTCTAAAATTAAATCTAGCAGTTTTTGTATTTTTTCAGTATAATCGATTTGATTGTCAACATAATTGCTAAAATCATTGTTTACTAAAAAACTTGGTTCTATACATATTTGAACCATCTCTAATAACTCTTTTTTTGTACGATTAGCTCTGGTTAAATTATCATTAGTCAGTGCAAATAAAACTTGCATAGTAGCTTCTTCATTTTCCTTTCCACAATCTATAATTACTTGATCTAAAAACTTTTTGATTAGTTTGGCTTTCGCCTTTTGCGGATTAATGTCGAACCTTTGTTGAAATTCTTTTAAAGTTTGAATTGGAGGTTTTTCTTCTTGAAGTTGACTTCCTACTACTTGTAATTCTATTGGACGAATTTGCTGTTTTTCATCTGCTAAACCATCAACAATTACATTAATGAGTTGGGGTTCTAAATTAAACTTAGCTCTCTTTGTTAAACATTCTATTACAGAATAAGCATCTTCTCTAGAAAAATCTCTTAAATGGTAACGAATCTCTTTATCTAAGATATTATTATTAATAACATCTATATCTCTGATAAAGTCCCATTCTAATAAATAATGTAAATAATCTTCTCTCATAGATAAGATTACTTTCACAAAGGGTATATTTAGACAATTACACAGAAATTTATAGAATACTTCTCTATCTTCACTGCTATTGCTCAGAAATAAAAATTCTTCAAATTGGTCAAAGACTATTACTGTTAATAAATTATTCTCTGAATTGTTTTTTAGTTTGGCTGTAACAGATGATTCTATAGTCGTATATTGATCTCTGAAGTCGTTCAAATATGACCCATTATTTTCTGATTTTGAATTAGATTGTTTTGATGTGATAGGAAAGATTGGTTCTTGATTTTTTGTATGATTTTTTTCTAGTTTTATGAAATTATTATCCTTTCGCAATTGACTTTTTTTTTGCAATGCTTTGTCGAGAGAATTTACTAATGTTCCTAGCCAATTTTTATATGCCTGTACTACTACTGGTATTGTATCCCGTGCTGAAATGCTAATGTTATTTAAAGCTGGTACTAATCCGGCATTAACTAAAGAACTTTTTCCTACACCAGAGCGACCATGAATAATTATTAATTTACAATCATCTCGACTTATTCTTTCTAGGAGATTATTAATATCTTTTTGACGACTAGAGGCAGTTATTTCTGAGGGTAGAGTATTCTGGTAATCTAATGATTGTTTGATATAACTTTGTTTTTGTGGTTGCAACTGAGATGCACCAATAAAAGCTAAAAGTCCGTATTGATGTGCAATTTTTCTTTGAGCTTTTTTTAAGCGAAATGCTTGTAAATATTTTCCTTGCTCATAATAAAGTGAGCTCAACTGAGTCAACAAATCAATGTAAAGTTTTGGGTCTCTATTTTCTTGAGTTTTTAAACTATTTTGAATTGCCTCTTGTTCTGTAGCCTCAGCAATTTTTAGGTACTCAATAGCTTCCGCTTGACGGTACAAATTTTTGAGACTTTTTGCTAATAATAACAAATATTTATTTTTTTCCGTTGGTAATGTTATATTTCTAGCATAAAACAAAATATTAAGAGCTCTTTGAGATAGCTTTTGAGCTTCAACCCAATTTGATTTTTGCAGGGCGACTTCTGCCAAAAAACCATAATCTTGCGCTATTTGTAACTCGTTTCCATATTTGTGATGTAATTTTAGTCCTTCTAGGGCAATAGCTTCTAATTCTCTCCAAGCTTTCATCTGCTTTATTACTTGTCCTAAGGTTGTAATTACCTCAGATACCAAAACAAAATTATTCACTTCTTCAAAAAGTTTTTTTGATTCTTCAAGTTTCAGTTTTGCCTGGTCTAATTCTAAATAATTATCTAGGATATTTTGGGTAGATTGCATGTAATAACACAAGGCGATATTATATACAACTATTCCTTTTTGTTCCAAGATAAACTTCTCATTAATTACTGATGATTTAGGATATTCTGATGAATATAGATAACATTGCTCCCTAACTTCATACTGCCATAAATTTAGACTTTCTTGATAATGTTCGAGGGCATAATCTATCTTCTTATTGTAGTATTCATCTCGACCAATAATAAATTCTATTTTTGCTTTAAGAGTTGGTTCTAAAATCTGGTTGTGTTCTTTTAAATCTTGGAAAGCTAATTTAATTTCTTGATGTTTATTTAGAGACAATTTCTTACCCTCAAAATAGTTGGGTTGTTCTAGACAGCTAGGGACTAAAAAATTAGATTTTGTATGATTTGATGATAATTCTATTAATTGTTGTTGTTGATTCCTCGAGTCATCTCTCCAATAACTATTTATTTCCAGTTTCAGTAAATGTATTAAATCGGAAGTCACCAAGTTAAATTTGATTGTAGCTGCTGCCCAACTTTTAAAATCAGGTGCTAATCTAATTAGTTTAGATAACAATTCATCTGTGACCCACAAAACTAGAGGAAAACTGAATTTTTTCCTAAATTCATCCCTTACCTGATTAGTCGATATTAGTAGTTCATCTATTGCTTCTACTTGATCTAAATCAAAAATCATTACTGCACCAGCTTCGGGGCATTTTTCTAATTGTTGATCGATAGTTGTATAAAGAGTATTTACAGTTTTTGATAATACTATTTCTTGCAGTTCTACTGATAACAATTTTCTCACTTGCATCATCATTATTTGTTGAAAGCATTGATAGTTACAGCAAGCTAAAATTAACGAAAATTGTCCCTGAGAAATAGTTACAGACCTCATTAATCTTTTGAGAGAACGCTCATTGTAAATTATACTTTCTTCCAAATATTTTAAATGTTTCATAGAAAAGTTGAAATTCAAAAGTTAACAGTTCAATTTGATTGGCTCAAAGCTTTAATTCCTGAATAGTTTCAGGAAATTATTTTACGTATAAAGTTGAAAACTATACTCCCTATTCCCTATTTCCTAATAATTGCTATTAACCCAATTAGCATATTTTTTAGTTTCTGCCAACAATGGATTGATTCCAAACCAATGACCATCCCGATCTCGATATTCAAAAACAAACATACTTCTGAGTAAAGTTTGGCATTCTTCTTCCCCAGTAACTCTTTGATTTTGTACTACTTTAAATAACAACTTCCACTCATCAGCAGTAATAGCTCTAATTAGATCATCTCGATATTCCTGAATCACATTTTCTAAACATTCACAGGAAAAAGGAGGATCTTCTTGTTGCAGACAACTATAGAGCAACATTAATAGTCGTCGCATATGACCCCCACTAACCCGACAAATTCTGTCCAGGGTTTCTGAGGTTTCAAATAGAGTGGGACTCAATTCTAGTCGTTGTTGGGATGGTATTTCTGGAAAAGCTCTAGCTAATACCATTTCTCGTAATAGTCTCATTCCTGTTTCATAATCATTTGGGACTATTGTGGGTTTTTTAGACCTAATTTGTACGGGTACCATTGGTAATATTTTTGGCTTAACTCCAAATCGACTAGATAATCTGCCGTAATCATTAGAGAACATTAATGTAAGAGGAATTGTATAAACTACATGACAGTTAAGTTTTTTGAGCTGTTCGCCTCGGTCTACAAATAAATATTCTGGTTGAGTACGTCCCCAAGATTTTGGTGAGTTATCTACACGGTCTAGATTATCAACAATGACAACAAGTCCTTTCTTATCTCGGTGTCTGAGTTCGATATTGACACGTTCTAATAATTCTTGATTGATTGATTCTAGAAGCGTGCTGGTTCGAGGTTCGAGGTATTGTCTTAACTGAGAACGTAATTTAGGGGAGTCTTTGGTTTTAGCAGTAATTTTGGCAATACCAACAGATAGCTCTGCTTCTGTAGAAAGTTCTATGGGACTTTGTAAGATTTCTGATATTTCACTAAATAGTTTTTGGAAGTAGCCTGGTTTGACCTTGATTTTGGCTTGTTCCATACTTTCACTGACTTTACGAGCGATCGCCAGCAAAATATCACTAACATCTACATCTCCCATATCTAAGTCTTCTGAAGACTCAAAATAGACAACGTGATATCCTCCTTTTTCTAATTTATCTTTCAGTCGAAATAACTCGGTAGACTTGCCACAACCTATGTGCCCTGTAAACAGTTGACAAGTAGGCCGATTTCCTGATAATAATGTTATTGTCCTTTCTAACTCCCTGATAATATCGCTCCCCCTGACACTGGCAAAATCTATGTAATATTGCTGATCTTCTGGGTTTCCTACTATCAGAGTTTTGCTTGGGTTACAAGCTTTGTAAAATTTAATTAGGTCTAATTTACTCAAGACTTGTTTACCCTCCATATATGAACAAAAAGCAGTATTTTGTAATGTTGTTAATTATTATTTTCCTAGATTCTTTTAATCTATACAAGGGATATATCAATACTTAGGGGTAAAACCATAGATTATCATTACCCTTCAGCAATTAGTTAAAAAGAGTTTATCCACTAAATCTTAAGGAAAAAAATCTTGCTATTTCCTGGGTTGGGGCTTGTATAGCATTACAAATAATTACAGCTCCTTAATCTGTCTAACCCACCTGATAAGGGCTTAAGGTTTTGTTTATCAATTATCTCTCAATTCAGCTGTTAGAAAGTTATTAAATAAAACTTAAAAAACTGATATTTTTCTCGTTAGTTGACGGGAAAAAGAAGAAAAATAAACAGTAAAATTATTACCCATTGCCTCTTATATTATGTCCGGATAATCAGTAGATATCTTCAAAAATTGCCCAAGCCTTTCTGTTGCCCTACTAGATATTCTTTATAATTGTCAAGGATTTTGGGCATATTTTAATTTTCAATCCTTGAAGTCTTTACAGGACTTTTCATATGAGTGAATCACAAAAGTGTAAAATCTAAGTAAAGATAAAATAGTTATCTAAAGCGATCGCTCTTACAAAAAAAATGGCCAGACCATATTCACCAGATTTACGTCTTCGTGTGACTAGAATCTATCAAAATCAAGAAGGTTCTCAACTTCAAATAGGACAAAGGTTTCAAGTTGTTTGACTTTTGTCCGTAATTTATTACGGCATTATCTAAACACAGGAGGTGTGAATCCAAAAGAACATATAGGGGGCCATAGACTAAAATTGAGAAGAATTTTGATTTTTTAATGAGCGCAGAAAATTCAACAAAAACCAGATATTCTACTTTGTGAGTTATGTCACTATTTAAAAGGTAAAACAGGAGTAAAAATTAGTATATCAACAATGTATCGAACTTTGAAAAAACTCAATATAAGTAGAAAAAAAAGTATTTGTGCTTCTCAACAGGAGAGAGAAGATGTTAAAGAAAAAAGCTACAAGTATCGAAAATGGTTAGATTTAATAGATATAGATAATAAGCGTATTTGTTGATGAATCAGAAGTAAATTTAGGTATGACTCGTATTTATGGTAGAGGAAAAATAGGAGAAATAGTAGTCACAAATGCTCCATGAAAATCGAGGTCGCAATACAAGTGTCTTAGGAGCATTATAGTTATTTCAAAAAGAGATGGAAAACTTTTTCTGCTGAAACTCAGTTCCTGAAAAAGCAGTATTATTTTTGCCACGAACATTCATAGGATTGCTATAGTAGTAAGGAAATAGAATATTTAAGCATTTTTAGGGATGGATGAGTAACATAAAGTTTTTGATTTTAATCTTGCTAAATAATATTTAATAACCGAAGTGTTACCTAAGTCTAGCATCAATTTATGTCAATTGTCTTAATCATTTTAAGATAGTTATATCTATTCTTTACCCCTTTTTCTGAAGATATATTTTATGAAACTTTCTAAGTAAATGACTTATAGTATTGGATCGGTTTCTCAATCAGATTTAGTAAGTCGGCGACAAAAATTACGGGGTCAACGACGTTTAAAATTAGTTGTTATAATATGGCAAATGGTAATAGTTGCTGGTTTAGGCTCAGCTCTACTATGGGTAATTACTCAGCCAATTTGGCTAATAACTGAACAAGAACAATTAAGTGTAGAAGGTAATCAATTGCTTTCAGACCGAGCAATATTATCTCTAATTTCTTTGGATTATCCTCAGTCTCTTTGGGTAATTCAAACACAAATATTAGCTCAGAATTTAGAGTCACATAGTCCAATTGCTAAAGCCAAAATTAGTCGTCATTTATTCCCCCCAAGTTTAAGGATTGAGATTACAGAAAGACGTCCTGTAGCAATTACTCAATTTAAAAGTAAGGTCGGTGCTAGTAACTCAAAAAAAATGGGATGGTTAGATGCTTATGGCAACTGGATACCTCTAGAAAGCTTTTCTGCTTTAGAAAGAACAGGGGCTTTACCTACTCTGAAAGTAATTGGTTTTAGTGAACAATATCGCGAATATTGGCATCCTCTATACCAAAGTTTAAGTCGTAGCCCTGTTAAAGTGTTTGAGATTAATTGGCAGGATCCAGGAAATTTAATTCTGACAACTGAATTAGGAGTAGTACATCTCGGACCCTATAGCTCTAGATTTAGTGAACAATTAAATCTCCTAGACCAGATGCGAGAATTACCTAGTAAAATTCATATTCGCCAAGTGGCCTATATTAATATTAAAAATCCAGATTCTCCTTTAGTTCAATTACTTAATAAATCTAGAGCAATTAAAATTCAGTCAAATTGAATCTATAAAAATCCGTCTAGAGACGCTTCAGCAACATTGAAAGTTCCCTAAAAAATAAAAATGAATAAATACACTTATATCCTTGGATTATTAAGACGAGATATTTTAGAATATGGTTCATTAATCTATAGCCAAGAGCTATCTTAGTAAACTATAAACTAACTGAGAAAAAACTGTATATCTAGTATTCCTAATAATGATAGTTAATAATCAACAAGGGGTCAATCATGAAAGTCCCCAATCTCAAGGACAAGGAAATTTTCCATTGCCCAGGAATGTCTCTAACCCATTTCGTAATAGCTCAGGATTTTATGGAGAACAAAATTATGACCCCAAAGGTATGACAAAAGAAGAATCTAGGAGTGATGATATTGTGCCTAGCAATGCGGCAAAGATCAAAGTTATTGGTGTAGGAGGGGGTGGGGGCAATGCTGTTAACCGAATGATTGCTAGTGAGGTATCTGGTATAGAATTTTGGACGGTTAACACGGATGCCCAAGCATTAACTCTGTCGCATGCTTCTAAACGCCTACAACTTGGACAAAAACTCACGAGAGGCTTGGGGGCCGGGGGAAATCCTGCTATTGGTCAAAAAGCTGCTGAAGAATCTAGAGATGAGATAGCTAATGCTCTAGATCATCCTGATTTAGTATTCATTACTGCTGGAATGGGAGGCGGTACTGGTACTGGTGCGGCTCCAGTTATAGCTGAAATTGCTAAAGAAGCAGGGTCTCTGACGGTAGGTGTTGTGACTCGGCCTTTTACTTTTGAGGGACGACGCCGAATTACTCAAGCTGATGAAGGCATTACTGCTCTACAAACTAGAGTGGATACTTTAATCGTGATCCCTAATAATCGTTTGCTATCTGTAATTAATGACCAAACTCCAGTACAAGAGGCTTTTATAATTGCAGATGATATCTTACGTCAAGGTATACAGGGAATTTCAGACATTATTACTGTACCTGGATTAGTAAATGTTGACTTTGCTGATGTTAGGGCAGTTATGGCCGATGCTGGTTCGGCATTAATGGGAATTGGTATGGGGTCTGGTAAGTCTAGAGCAAGGGAAGCAGCAAATGCGGCAATTTCTTCTCCTTTGCTTGAGTCTTCCATTGAAGGAGCTAAAGGAGTTGTATTTAATATTACTGGTGGCACTGATTTAACGTTACATGAGGTTAATGCTGCTGCCGAAATTATCTATGAAGTTGTAGATCCTAATGCCAATATTATTTTTGGGGCTGTAATTGATGATAAACTTCAGGGAGAAATTAAAATTACTGTCATAGCTACTGGTTTTAGTGGAGAAGTACAAACTCAACCTATCCAGGAAAAGGTACAACCAAGGCGACCAGCGGCGAATCCTGCTCAGAATCCTAATCCAACCCCAGAACCACAAAGAAAATTACCAGGATTAGATATTCCTGACTTTCTGCAAAGGCGACGAAATCCACCTAATAAGTAAGATTGAAGCAAAGGAAATTTCTTGATATCTAATACCCTGTAAGTTATATTAATTGTTATGGTTGATTTTATGGCATCAAGTATTCCTGTTGCTTTGACTATTGCTGGTTCTGATAGTGGCGGTGGAGCAGGCATTCAGGCAGATTTGCGTACTTTTGCTTTTCACTGTGTTCATGGTACAAGTGCTTTGACTTGTATTACTGCCCAAAATACTTTGGGTGTTAATAGGGTTGATGCTTTGTTGCCAGAAGCGGTCAAAGCACAAATTGAAGCGGTTGTTAAAGATATAGGTGTCCAAGGGACTAAAACGGGAATGTTACTCAACCAAGAGATTATTTTGGTTGTAGCTGAGGTGGTGGAAACTTTAAGTTTAAAACAGTTGGTGGTAGACCCAGTAATGGTATCCCGTGCAGGTGTTCAGTTGATTGATAATTCTGCGGTGGCAGCTTTACGAGATTTTTTACTGCCAAAGGCCAGTATTGTTACTCCTAATATTTATGAGGCCCAGATTTTGGCGGGTTTAGATATTAATGATATTAGTGATATGCAACTAGCGGCTGAGAAAATTCACAAGTTAGGGGTCAAAACTGTTCTGGTGAAAGGAGGTGCTCTGAAGCATGATTTACGAGGAGTAGATGTTTGGTTTGATGGGGACTGCTTTGAAACTTTGAAAACTGCTACAGTTGAGACTACTAATACTCATGGTACTGGTTGTACTCTTTCAGCAGCGATAACTGCAAATTTAGCTCGAGGACAAGATTTATTTTCTGCAGTTAAATTGGCGAAGGACTATATTACAAATGCTTTAAAGTATGCTTTGGAAATTGGTCAAGGTCAAGGCCCAGTAGGGCATTTTTTTCCTTTGTTATTAAACACTTACAGTAGTTTGCAACATTTTGGGGAAGTAGGTAGGGATGCCCTTATCCAAGGTCCCTAAAGAGTAGGGATGATGGGGAGATAGGAATATGTGGTGATTGAGAGATAAGATGTGTGGGAGTATCTCTTTGATCTTTTTCCCACAGAAGACTCAGTGCCTTAAAAGTTTTATCGTGGCCATTGATACTAAATTGGATTTTATAAGTAGACCACACTCAGGACGACGGTAATCAAATCCTAATAGACATCTCTAAATGTATTCAAACACCTATCCTAACTATCTTTAGTCGAGCGATCGCTATTCATGAAGATATTTATAGTCATTTAAAATAAGAATGGGAGATTTTTTATACTGAAACTTAGTGATAGCAAGGAAACTTTGTCTCAATCTAAATTAAAATAACTATAAGTTGTAGGGTTTTATGGGTATCATATATACTTTGTGTTATTAATATAAATATTTATTATACTTTTTATTATTATTTTTCATCTCAAAATGAAATGTTATATAGCAATACTAAATAGGTTGTGAAAAATCAAAAAGTAAATAAAACTTTTGAAACTTTTACCTATTATCTGTGCCCTGTTTCCTCTTCCCTAAAAAGTAGTATGATTTTTGCCACAAACACTCATAGGATTACTATATCAGAAGCTGAATGAGAATAAATTCATTTTGAGACAAAGTACAGTGTAGGTGTATATTCTACTTTTTTATATTATTAATTGAGGTTTCTATTTATAAAGGACTAATATAACTTTGAATCTTTATACAGATTTTTAACAATAGACGGGTTACGAAAAGTCAGAATTTGACCATGTAATAAAATGTACGATGAACTCCGCCAAAAATCACACCAATAATTAGGGCTCAGATAAAAATGACACTTTTAGAGTTATTGTATCTCAAGATGTTAAGTTTTATCAACAAATCCAAAATTTATGCTAAGGTCCAAGTATGGTAAAGTTTTTTAGGGATGGTAAAAGATTCTGCTTCAGAACCTGAAGCAGATGTTTTGTATTTGATTTAATTTATGAGGAAATAATAGTCACAATTAAGTCTTCTATACTTTTTATGTTTGGGTTACCAGCTAAATATGCAATACCTCGATGTAAGTGTAGACGAAATTGGCTAGCCAAAGTTTCTTGATCTATACTTATTCCATCATTATAGCAACGTTGCTTAAGAGCTACTAACAGAATGTCAGAAAATTTTCCTCCAAAAATTCTCCATGTTAATTCTAAATTGCTATCAGCAGGAATTGGCACTGGAGAGGGGATGCTTGGTTCTACTAAAGAGGAACAGAATGCCCAGCGACAAAGGATATTCCACTGGTCAATTTTAGTATGACGTTTAAGCTTGATTAATTGTTCTTTAGCTACTTGAGAAAGTCGTATTCTTTCAATTGGTGGTTCCATAAAAGGTATGAGATATAAGTATGGTCAATTAAGATAAAATTAGACTTTTTTCAGTTGATTTCGTCTATTCTTTAAAGAAACCCCCAGCAATCAGTAGGATAATTCTATCTTTATTAGATAGCTACAATAAATTGTTTACCTAATATTTACTAAAAATATCTTTAGAGACTATTGATGCAACTCAAAATTTAGAGCTTTATCTTTATGCTCAATTTTTTTTTACAACTACATATATTTAACCATAACTTAAACTGAATGTATTAATCGTAAAATTTTCTGAAAAATCAAAGACATGGCTGATTAACTATCAGCTTCCAAAATCTATATTGATATTGGAAAAGTTTTGCTGTCAAGTCTATCAGAAACTTTTAGAAAATTTTAGAACTCAAATAAGCTGTTAAGCATTTCAACGAAATATTTTCTATTTCACAAAAATAGCAAAATTATTACTGTATATTTTTTTCTTTAACTTCACAAAAGTTCGTTTATATACCCGTTTTATACGTAAGTTATATATCTGTTCAGATCAGCCTAATTAATACAATTTTCATGGCAGATGTTAATTTCAAGTTTACATAAATTTTTGACTTATCCTATTAATAAAAAATCTTCTCAAG
>JAKQYE010000058.1:24809-27613 GCA_023356605.1 Trichodesmium sp. MAG_R02
TTTTATACGTAAGTTATATATCTGTTCAGATCAGCCTAATTAATACAATTTTCATGGCAGATGTTAATTTCAAGTTTACATAAATTTTTGACTTATCCTATTAATAAAAAATCTTCTCAAGAGGTGATATTTTGGTTTATTCTTAGTATGACTTTGGCTGTGCTTTATGGTTTTCTAGCACTTAAAAAAGCTTTTCTTAGTAGTCTTAGTGTTCAAGATGATGCTAGGCAACATATTTTTTGGATGCAACGTTTTTTTAATGCTGATTTATTTCCTAATGATTTAATTGCTGACTATTTTCAGTCAGTTGCTCCTGCGGGATATACTTGGCTTTATAAAAGTTTAGCATTTATAGGAATTAATCCGTTGATTCTAGCAAAAATTATTCCTTTTATTTTGGGTTTAATCTGTACTTACTATATTTTTAGAATCACTTTAGAAATATTGCCTGTAACAATGGCAGGGTTTATTGCTGCTTTGGTAATGAATCAGGCTATTTGGATGAAAGATGATGTGGCTTCGGCTACGCCTAGAGCATTTATTTATCCATTTTTTCTGGCTTTTTTATATTATTTAATTCGTGGTTCTTTAGTCAGAATGGGGATAGCGATCGCTCTGGTAGGATTATTTTATCCGCAGTATGTTTTTGTGGCTTCTGGAATGTTAATTTTGAGGTTAATTTGCTGGAGAAATGGTAGATTTCAATTCTCATCGGAAAAACAAGATTTTATATTTTGTGGAGTGGGTTTAAGTACGGCATTTTTTGTTTTATTACCTTATGCTTTAACTTCTTCGGAATTCGGACCTACTATTAGTCGAGAAGCAGCAATGAAATTAAGAGAATTTTATCCCAATGGGAGGAGTACATTTTTTCATGTTCATCCAAAAGATTTTTGGTTAACTGGCAAACGTAGTGGGATATTTCCTAAGTCTTTGTTTACTCCTGCTACTCAATGTGCAGGGTTAGTATTACCGTTTTTATTGTCTTTTGGTTCTGCTTTTCCTCTAATTAAAAATATTACTAGCCGTATTTGGTTATTAGTGCATCTATTATTGTCATCTTTGGGAATGTTTTTTATTGCCCACATCTTACTTTTTCGACTACATCTTCCTAGTAGATATACAGGATTAAGTTTCCGTATAATTATTGCTTTGGCAACGGCGATCGCTCTTACTTTGATTATTGATGCTTTGTTTAATTGGGCAGAAAATAGAGAAAAGTTTCCTATTAAATTTCGCCCTATTATTTCTTTGGTTTTAACTGGTTTAATTCTGGCATCTTTGGTGTTATATCCTGCTTTTGTTAAAGGTTTTCCTCTGGTTAAATATAAGGTGGGAAGAGCTACAGATTTATATGATTTTTTTCGAGAACAACCTGATGATATTTTGATTGCTTCTTTGGAGGAGGAGGCAAATTTATTGCCTACGTTTGCTCAACGTTCTATTTTGTTGGGTAGGGAATATGCTATTCCTTATCAGGTTGGTTATTATACTCAGTTTCGTCAACGTGTCATAGATTTAATTGTTGCTCAATATAGTTCAGATTTAATTGATGTGAAAAGTTTTATTCAAAAGTATGGAGTTGATTTTTGGATGGTACATCGTGGTAGTTTTACGCCAGAATATGTTGAGAAGAATAGTTGGTTAATGCAATATGAATCTGCACAGGATGCGGTTACTTTTTTGCAGTTAGGATATATTCCTGCTTTGGCAACGACTATACCTATTTGTACTGTTTTTCAGAATGATAGTTTATTTGTTTTGGATGCTAATTGTATTTTGGGGAAGGGAGTAGGGAGTAGGGAGTAGGGAGTAGGGAGTAGGGAGTGGGGAGTGGGGGTTTGGAGACCAAACCCAAGAGTCTAGTAGTGAACTGTTTTATCTAAAATTATGCAATGGCAAATTTTTAAGCTACAATTTTCTCTTGCCACAATGAAAATTCATTTCCTGAAGCACCTAGGCAAGGGTGATGGGTAGTAAAAATTTTCTTCTATTGCGTATAGAGCAATAGTGATTTCATTTTCTGAAGCACTTAAGTAGAGTGATGGATAATCAAATTTTCCTTTTATTGTGTATAGAGGGATGATCAAATCATTTTCTGAAGCACTTAAGTAGAGGTGATGGATAATCAAATTTTCCTTTTATTGTGTATAGAGGGATAGTAAAATCATTTCTTGAAGCACAAAAATTGAGGTTATAAACCTCAAAATTTCCCAACCAAAGCGTAACGCACCAACCAAAATATTTGGAATAGAAATATTTTACAGAGGTGGTGCGTTACATTTCACTTTCATGTCACACAGTGTTTCATGTTGGTTCTTAGCCGAAACGCACCTTACTAAATATTCTCTACTTGGCAGTCCTGTAGATGTAGTGATATTCATAAGTAAACCCCTTTTACTGTCAGGAGTCTAACTGCAAAAATCACTACTTGTACACCACTACCCTCTACTTTAGATGAAACAGTCCACTACTAGGGAGCGTATTAGCGAGTTATTTCCTATTCCCAGAAAAAAGGGATATTCTTCCTTAGAAAATCTTGCTGTAAATATTCCAACCACTAGATATTACTCTTTCATTACCATTGTTGTTAAAGTTATTAAGGTTTGGCGAGCCACTATAGCTATAGTATGATAATTCCCCATTGGGTTTCTGAGCAAATAGAACACCAGAACCTCCTGAAAAAATCTTGCTGTAAATATTCCAACCACTAGATATTACTCTTTCATTACCATTGTTGTTAAAGTTATTAAGGTTTGGCGAGCCACTATAGCTATAGTATGATAATTCCCCATTGGGTTTCT
>JAKQYE010000058.1:27713-27882 GCA_023356605.1 Trichodesmium sp. MAG_R02
GAGCAAATAGAATACCAGAACCTCCTGAAAAAATCTTGCTGTAAATATTCCAACCACTAGATATTACTCTTTCACTACCATTGTTGTTAAAGTTATTAAGGTTTGGCGAGCCACTATAGCTATAGTATGATAATTCCCCATTGGGTTTCTGAGCAAATAGAATACCAGA
>JAKQYE010000059.1 GCA_023356605.1 Trichodesmium sp. MAG_R02
CCTGCAACTATTCCTTTGTCGGGTCAAGATTTTCAATTATTATTTCTTCTATTAAAGACATTTTTTGATACTCAATAAGAATGCAATCATCATCTTTATGATATCACTTGAAGTGACTAAAGACCATAAGTAATTATGCTTAATTAAATAGATATTGTCTTGTAGCTTTTTATGCTACGTTTTGAAGTGCGGAATGTGGGATAAAAAATCTAATAATTGCTGATGGAAAAACTACAGAAATAGGAAAAGCTGGCGCCGGTGCTGGGATTAGAACTGATAATTATACAGAATTAATTGTTGAGAATAGTACCTTTATTAACAATACAGTTAGTGGTAGAGGTGGAGGAGCTATTTACAGTAGTTATAACAGTAAAGCTACAATAATTAATAGTAAATTCGATAATAATGATAGTAGTCAAGCTATTGAAAATGATGAGAAATTAGGGCAACATGGCGGTGGCGCAATTTTAATTTGGAGTGAAAGTGAATTAACTATTCAAGATAGCGAATTTATCAACAATAAAGGTGCAACTGGAGGTGCAATTAATAGCCTATTAAGTCAACTGACAGTAGAAAATTCTATCTTTAAAAATAATGATTCTACAGCAGGCAGTGGTGCACCTAATAATGGTCATGGTGGGGCAATTTATACTGATGGTGGTAGTCTTAATGATTATATTAGCTCTGGCAGAATTGAAATTAGTAATAGTTTATTTGAAGAAAACAGAGCTGCTGGAGAAGGGGGTGCTTTATTTTTATTTGCTTATCCTCCAGATGAAATAATTGTTGAAGATAGCACTATTGTTAATAACTATGTTATTGAAGGTTTTAAAGGACATAGTATAGGTGGGGGAATTAGAGTAGGTAATGCTGAATTCACATTAACTAACAGCACCGTTGCTAATAATTTAGCCTTGCATCAAGGTGGTGGTTTATGGGTAGGAGGAGATGCTACATCCACAGTGATTAATAGTACCTTTTCTAATAATAATGCCTTCCCAGCTAAACTAGATAATAATGATCAACCCATAATTGATAGTGATGGAAACTATGTTTTAGACCCCCAACAGGACATAAAGAAAGCAATAGGTGGAGCAATGAATCTTAATGTACCTGCGACTATAGCTAACTCCACTTTTGCCAATAATCATGCTGGATGGTGGGGCGGTGTATTTGTAGGTAATGAGTCTACCACAACAACTAATTCTATTTATTATAACAATACAGCCGGAAATCCTTATGGTCAAGCTAATCAAACAGCAAAGCAATTAAATGATGGCGGGGGTAATATTCAATATCCTGATCAAGCTAATACTAATGATAAAAAAATTACAGCAAATGTTACTATTGCTGACCCCCTACTAGCAGAACTACAGGAGGTTAATGGTGTATTAGTGCATCCTTTGTTATCAGGAAGTCCTGCCATTGACTCAGGAGTTAACACTGATGTTCCTAATACTACAGACCAGTTAGGCAATACTCGCCCTGTGGATGGTGATAATAATGGTAGTAGTATTATAGATATTGGTGCTGTTGAATTTATCCCTACGCCGGGAAACTATATAGTAGGTGACAACTTAGATAACCTACTTAATGGTACATCACAAAATGATAACATAGATGGTTTGACGGGTAATGATACCCTCAAGGGTGATGCTGGTAACGATACTATTAATGGAGGTGATGGTCTAGATATTCTAAATGGCGAACAGGGAACGGATATTTTAACGGGTGGTAGTGATAGCGATCGCTTTCTCTTTGATATTGGCAGTCAATTTAATCTGGCTGATATGGGTTCGGATATTATTACAGACTTCAATAGTGCTGAGTTAGACAAAATAGTTTTATCTAAAACTACTTTTACCAGTTTGGATAGTGTAGTTGGGGATGGTTTCACTGTTACAGAAGAATTTGCCGTTGTTGATAATGGTGCAGCAGTAGCTACTAGTACTGCTAAGATAGTTTATAATTCTGCTAATGGTCAAATTTTTTATAACCCTAATGGTATAACTAGCGGTTTCGGTGATGGAGGTCTGTTTGCAACTTTAGAAAATCAAGCAAACTTGCAAACTGAAGATTTTGTATTAACGGGACTTTAGAAAAAAATATGCAAAAAATCAAAAAACAGGGTAAAAAGCTTATATAGCCCTGTACCCTCAGGTCTTTATAAAACTTACAACAGTTTTCATATCGGTAGACCACAGTAGGGACGTTCCATGGAACGTCCCTACAAGGTTTTAGTTATGGCGATGTAGTTCATCAACTTGAAAAGCGCTGTATAGCTCAAAGTGTAGTTAGGGAAAAGGTGTATAAAAAATAAGATGTAAATAGGCTAGAGCACACTGCTATACAATAATGTTTTTACCTGAAATCAATCATTTTGTTAATATATCTAGGCTTCAGCATTTATACTGGATATGGCAAGTCACAAAGTGAGAAAGTTTATCCTTATTTTGATTGCTGGATAAAGGGAACAAAGAAAAACTATGATAAAGCTTATGATTATTTTTTCGCTGAATTTATGGCTGCTTTTAGCTGTGTACAATACCAATGGATTAGTGATATTGTAAATAGGGATTAATTGATTCATCTATCAACAATAAAACCCCTAGAATTAATTTTATGTGGGGCTTTAATGTGCAATTGCATTGCTAATAGTAAATATTTTATTTAGGTAATTTAGCAAGAAATAATTTTCAAAAATCAGTTTTAAATAGGGTAGTTAATCATTGGCGATGCTTTCTAATTTCCTTGCCATTTTTCCCTGGTGTATTTTTTCTCTAGTATTCTCTATATTAGCAGCTAATCCAGGTATATTATATTTCCCTGTAGTTCGATAATAATCTACCATGATTTCGCGTTTTGCTGCTTCAAGTTGACTTTCTTCATCAACTCGTTTTGCTTCATTTTCTTGAGTAGAAGTATCAAGTTCATCTTCATGTTTTTGAATATTCTTGTTGGGATTTCTAACAATACTATTCTGTTGTTTTGGAGGGTATTAGCTGGAAATTCCTCCTTCATTTCTATAGGATAAATAATTAGAGATGATGACTAATTGTTCATCAGAATAAAAGCTTACTCTTCATTGTCTTTTGGGTTTTAATTCATATCCTAAAGATTCTAATTCGTTTTTTATTTTATAAAAAATAGTCTTTTTACAATTAAGTTCAGTTCGTATTTTTTCAAGTAAATCACTAACGCTAATCATTTTTTTGCCTTCTCCTTCTGATAGTGAATTAATTCTGAACTTTACTTTGGGTAGAGTATAGTATATCATCGTGAACTAGTCGTGAACTGGACGGGATAATTGTGAACTAGACGTGAACTAGTTCAGACAATTGTGAACTAGACGTGAACTGGGAGAAACCCGGCTTTTCCCAGAAACTCGGTTTCTAAGCCTCACAACCTTCCTTTGAAGCTAGGTTTATTGTGGGTTAATAATTCCTATGGGAGTTTCCATGACATATCAAAACAATAAAAAAAGTGGAAGGAAAGAAACGAAAGAAGGAATCCTTCTAGCAGAAATCGGGTTTCTAAGCCTCACCACTTTCCTTTGAACTGGTCGTGAACTAGAGAAATCAAATGAGTATTTTAGGTAAGTATTATCAAGTTGAAATTGAAAGGATGGTAAATAAAAGATGACTAATATAGCAATTACTATAGGTGTTCAAGAATATCAGTTTTTTCGTTCTCTAAAATATACTGCCAATGATGCTGAAAAGATGAGGAATTTTTTATTAAAAGAAGCAGGTTTTGATGAGGTTCTTTATTATTCAGATTATTCTCCAGAAATTAATGGCGCTTCAACTAGGCCAACTCGTTCTAACTTAGAATTTCTGTTGGAAGATGAATTTAAAAAAGCATTTATGGGGATAGGTGATAATTTTTGGTTTTTTTTAGTGGTCATGGTCGTAGAGAAAATGGTATTGATTATTTAATACGGACTGATGGACACCAAAATATTAAAAGAAGTGCTATTTCTGTAGAGTATGTTATTCAACAAATTCAAAAATGTGGGGCAGATAATATAGTTCTAATATTAGATGCTTGTAGAGACGAAGGAGATTCGTCAAGAGGTATTGAAGGAATAGGAAAACAAACAGAACAGGAAGCTTATGAAAAGGGAGTAATAACAATTTGTTCATGCAGTCCAAATGAATATTCATGGGAGCTAGAAGAATTAAGACAAGGAGCTTTTACTTATGCGTTATTAGAGGGGTTAGGTAGTAAAGGAAAAAGAGCAACTGTAGAAAAGCTGAATGAATACCTAAAAGTAAGGGTTAAAGAATTAGCAAAAGAAAAAGGAAAACAAACACCTCGCGTGATGGCGAACCCTATAGAAAAGTCACACTTAATTTTAATGCCAAAATATGCAACTTTGAGTGATATATCCTTTTTAAAGAATTACGCAGCAAGGGCGCAAAGAAAAAAAGAATGGGAAAAAGCAAAGTCATTATGGAGAAGAGTTTTGAATGCAGCTCAAGGTGCAGATGAAGATGCAATAGAAGCTTTAAATAATATAGCCATTGAGGAAACCTTAGGAAGGATAGATGAAAATTTATCTGTTATAAAATCAGATGTTGCTGAGGTGAAGTCTTCTAATTTACGGGAGAAAGTTTCATCAAAAGAGCTAGAAAAAGGAGAATTATTTAATTTTGAAGTGGTAAAGGTGAATGCTTCTGGAAGTATTGTTAATCGTAGGCAAGAAAGCGCTAGACAGAAAGTAGAGGATTTAGGTAATGGAATTAAGTTAGAAATGGTTTATATTCCTGGGGGTACTTTTACCATGGGTTCTCCTAAAAGTGAAGAAGGTAGCTATGATTATGAATGCCCCCAACATGATGTGACTGTTCCTCACTTCTTTATGGGTAAATATCCAGTTACTCAAGGACAATGGAAAGCGATCGCCTCCCTAACAGACTTGAAAGTAGAATTAGACTTAAAGCCAGACCCATCTAATTTTAAAGAACCATACAAGGGTATAGATAGATGGCAAAGACCAGTTGAGATGGTAAGTTGGTACGAAGCAGTAGAGTTTTGTAAAAGACTATCGAAATTAATAGGAAGGAAGTATAGGTTGCCCAGTGAAGCAGAGTGGGAATATGCTTGTCGGGCAAGAACAACTACGCCTTTCTACTTTGGAGAGACTATTAATACAGACTTAGCCAATTATCGTGGAATAGATTATAAAGAATGGTCAGGTTCTTATTGCAAGGGTCCTAAGGGAGAATTTAGGAGAGAAACAACTCCTGTAGGTCAATTTCCTGCTAATACTTTTGGTTTGTATGACATGCATGGAAACCTGTGGGAGTGGTGTGCAGATGATAGCCATGATAATTATGTAGGATCTCCTAAAGATGGAAGTGCTTGGATTGATAGCAAAGATCCTACCAAAATTTATACCCGTCTGCGGGGCGGTTCTTGGGCCAACACTCCTAATGATTGCCGCTCTGCGTTTCGCCTCAACTTTAGTAGGCGCGACGACCACGGCTACAATACTGGTTTTCGTGTTGTCTGCGATGGCGGGAGAACTCTTTAACCCTTTTTTCTTTTCCCCTTTTGCCCTTTACCCTATTTTTTTATTTTCTCTTTTGGGTCTCGCCTTTGGCGAGTCGAAAATTTTTTTTAAAACTAATGTAGTATATTTGTAGCATAAAAAACAACTAATAGAATTAAACACACACTATGAGAAAAAAATTAGATTAAATGTCATTCCTTTTTGTGATTTTAGTCTTCCTAAATCTATCAAATATTATTCCTTTTTATTGACTAATAACTTTTGCTTATCGAACAATAATTATTCCAATAAAACACTCAAATATAATATGTCTTCTCAAAAAAAACTATCTTTTTATGATGATAAATCTAAATAATTATTATTCCATTTATCTAGGCTATATCTAAGCTTTTCTGCTTTGACTAAGGAGAACCAAAAGGTCGTAGTTTTAATGGTCAAGTTGTTTGCAAATATGCTGATGGTGAAAGCTATGAAGGAAAATTTAAAAATGGTAAAAAGCACACTCAAGGTGTTTATGCTTTTGCTGAAGGTACAAAAGTAGAAGGAACTTGGGTTGAGGGAAAAATTCAGCAGTAATATTAACAGACTTACGCAAATTAACCTTGAAAACGCCATATTTAGGGGCGATAGGCATTCGCCCTCACCCTCCTGTAGTGCCCATGCCTAAGTCCTGATAACTATTCAACCGGACATGACATAACTCAAAAATTTAACTAGCTATCAGCTTTTTCTGAGGAAATGATCAGCAAATACAATTCTAAAGTAAAGGTAAACGCTGATTGAAGTCATAACCAGGAAACAACTGTGCTATTTGCGATTGATTCAAACCAAAGTGCTGTTCAAAAATACTAGCGATCGGATTTCGGAAATCTGTGGTAACAGTTAAATCCCGTTTTTGGAACAATTCTGATTCCTCTAAACCAGGCCATTCTCCATAAACCTGACCACCACGGACAGCACCACCTAAAACCCACATTACATTACCATGACCATGATCAGTGCCACCATTACCATTTTCTTTAACTGTGCGACCAAATTCTGACATTACTAAAATCACAGTATTTGAATAAAGGGAACCCAACTCCTCAACTAGAGTAACTAAACCTTCCCCAAGAGGTTTTAATCGCCTTGCTAACAAACCTTTACTATTGCCTTGGTTAACGTGAGTATCCCAACCACCCAGAGCCAAAAATCCTAACTGAGTTCTCGAATCACCAACCATAATCTCAGCCAAATTTTTAGCATCACTAGCAAAACCTCTTGGCGGTGGTGCGCCAGCCGAAGCTTCTTCCATTTCTTTCTCCAGGTCAGCTAGTAATAAATCTCTTGCTTGACGACCTTCTTGGTAAACTTGACTCAATTCATCATTCCCGCTATAAAGGCGATCAAATGCTGCATAAACCTTGGGGCGATCTATTGGCAAACTACGGGTTGACTTTCTACCTCTGGGGAGACTAGCAACTGACATTTCACCCATAAGAATGCGCGGTGGTGTATCTCCTAAATTGACTGCTTGAGTAGGTCTATCTTTTGGAAGATTAGCTAACAAGCGATTCATCCATCCATCAGGTATTTTTTTATTACCTGGTATGCCTGTTTCCATATAATATTGAGCATCAAAATGAGAGCGAGTATCATTGTTTAAACCACAGGCGTGAATAAAAGCTAAACTGCGATTTTTCCAGAAAGGCATAATACTTGCTAGAGCTGGATGTAAACCAAATTGACCGTCTAAATTTATAGCTCCATTTTCCTCTCCTGGAGCGGGAATTGCTATTTTTGGTCGCACATCATAATAAACGTCTTCTTGATAAGGAATAACTACATTTAATCCATCCACTCCTCCTCGGAGAAAAACAACTATTAATTTTTGACGATTGTTGGTTTCAACTAATTCCTTTGCCACCAAACCATGACTACCAACAGAAATAATTCCTGACGCAGATAATAAGCTAGCTAATTGTAAAAAAACCCTTCTTTTCATACTCCCTCCAAAATATTAAATATTGCCAATATTGAGTTTTTACCCCTAAAAATAGAGGTCTATCTAATTTATTTTTTCATCATTTCTAGACCACCTAAAATTAATACTGCTTGCAGCAGATAATTAGGCTAGCTAATTGTAAAAAAAAACCTTCTTTTCATACTCCCTCCAAAATATTAAATATTGCCAAGGTAGAGTTTTTTTGACTTCTAAAAATAGAGGTCTATCTAATTTATTTTTTCATCATTTCTGGACTACCTAAAATTAATGCTGCTTGTAAATTATCAGGAGTATTGCTAATTACAGCTTGAGTTTCAGCAGAAAAATTATTTCCTAAAGTTCCCCTAAGTTGTTGATGATTTATTCCTATTGGTTTCCCTTGATTTAACTGACCACGAGATATAATCGTAGCAAAACTAATCCGACGCATTATGGCATCGGGATTCAACCAAGCTTCTTGAGTATTTTTATAACCATCAGGAGTTCTACAGCCATAAAGCTTCATTCCTAATTGGCCTAAAATTCCTTTAATACTGACCCATCTAGGTTTGTCAGTATTAGTTGCTCTAGCAGCAGAAATAATATATTGATAAGGAGTTTTAAATTTGCTCCCATAATATTTTTCATTCCAGAACTCAGGACTATTAAATAAAGTTTCTAACACATCACGAATATTGCCATTAGTTTCTTGAAACCTTTTAGCTAGTTTATCAACTAAATTGCGGGGAGGTTTATCCGCAACAAAATATTGAGCTAATTTATAACTAATAAAACTGGCAGTAGATGGATGTTTTGCTAAAATATCTAAAGCCTTTTCTCCTTCTTCTATTCCACCACCTTTAATCGGTACTCCTAGGAATGTTTTGTCACTATTATCATGGCGATTTGGATCAAACTTAAATCCAGTACCATCTCCACCACGGCGTTGTATTCCCCAACCTGTAAAAATTCTTGCTAAAGTTATTATATCTTGTTGTGTATAACCTCCATTTATTCCCATACTATGAAGCTCCATAAGTTCACGGGCATAGTTTTCGTTTAAGCCCTTAAATCTGCCACGGGCACCTTTACTGCCAGGAGCAGTATTTAGCCAATTATCTAAATAAAACAACATGGCTGGATGATGGGCTGTTGCTCCTAATAAATTACGAAAATTACCAAGTGCATAAGGTCGAATAGCGTCTCTTTCGTAAGTGCCTACCCAGAGGCGAGTTAAGTTACCTTTATATGCAAAAATATTGAAGTGGTTAAACCAAAAATCTACCATTACTTCTTGTAGTTGTTTGTTGCTAAATATCCCTTGAAGCAAACGTGCATTTTCTGATTCTTGTAAAACTTTTCTAATATTTTTGTTCATTTCTCTTCGTTGTTTTTTAGTAAACCTTTTATCTCCTTTTTTGATTGGAGGGACATTCTTTTTATATAACTCTGTTGGTGCTAAGTAGAAGTTAGTTAACTTAGTCATTTTTTGTATAAGTTGAGGAGATTCTCTAATAGTTTCTGGTCTCAGTTGAGATTTAATATAATTATCAATTCCCATAGATTTAACTCGTTTTATATCTCCTGGTCTAGGACCAAAACTTAGACGATTTAAAACATGAATTGTTTGGGTAGTAATAGATTGACTATCAGTATAGCTAAGCCTTGGTAAGCCTAAGAAAATAATTAAGCTTAATAACAAAGATATAATCCAGTATCTAGAGGCTTTTTTCATGAATTATTCCTCCTGAAATACTCTAATTTTTTTGACTTACATTATTTAACCTGTATATACTTTATTGGCGATTTTAATTCTAAATTTTTTTACTTTTTGTAAACATTATTTACAAAACAATTATAACTCCAATGTTCTAATTTTACCACTACAATATTTATCATGATTGGTATAATCCGTTGAACCGTGCCATAATCTGAGTCTAGCTTTGCCTGAATCCAAGAAACTCTAGTTAACGAACTTTCCAAATATTAATCTTCCGGTCCCAACCACCACTAACTATTGTTTGACCATCTGGACTAATTGCTACTGCACTGATATAACTACTGTGTCCCCTTAAACTTCCTTTTAATTTACCTGTACTTAGTTCCCAAAATTTAATTGTTTTATCCCAACTACCACTAATTAAAGTTTTGTCATTAGGAGTAATAACTATTGACCAAACTCCGTCTAAATGTTCTTTCAAACTATGGATTAATTTACCTGTTTGTAAGTTCCAAATCTTGATCATACCATCACTACTACTACTAGCTAATATCTGACTATCAGAACTGAAAACTACAGACAAAATTGAGAGAGAATTAGTATTGATAGTACGAACAACTTGAGCCCTTTTCAAATTCCACAATTTAATTATATTATCCTTACTACCACTAGCTAAAAATTGCCCATCTGGACTAATGGCAATAGCATTGACGATCTCAGAATGTCCCTCTAAGGTTTGTAGCAACTCCCCACTACCCAAATTCCAAATTTTAATAGTTCCATCCCAACTCCCAGTAGCAAAAAATTGACCATTAGGAGCGATCGCAACTCCATCTATCACATCAGTATGTCCTGTGAGAGTTCGTACCAGGGCAATATCAGTAATATTTTTATTTTTAGGTAATTTCCATATTTTAATACTTTTGTCATCACTACCACTGATAACGAATTGTTCATCAGGAGTCACTGCGACTGAGTTGACTGACTCCGGATGTGCTTTCCAGATAGCTATAACTTCCCCATTTTTAATGTCCCAAACTGAAATCATACCATTACTACTACCCATAACGATGTAAGCATTTAAAGCAACAATAGAATTCACTATTCCACTAATTTCATCGGTAATTGCTTTTGCAAGAGTAAAGTCAAGGGGAGTCTCGTCTTCTTTGATGGAAGTATCTGTAGGAGCAGAATTTGTTGTTTCTGTTGGACTGGCTGGGGTTTGAATAGTTGGAGGTACTTGGGAAACAATTGGCAATGAAACCCGTTGTCGCCAGTTCCAAAAAGTATTAATTTCAATACCTCCTGAGACAATGACATCAGAGTTTTCTTGCAATTTGACAATACCATTAATAGCTACTAGACGACCTTCTTCATTTAGTACAGGTCCGCCACTCATTCCCGCTCTAACTAAATTATTATATAGTAAACTATAACCAGCGACAGGTTGTTGGCGACCTTTCACTACTCCTGGAGTGCTCAGAAAAATTCGTTGCTGGAGATTGCTGCCAGAACGAGGCCATCCCCCTACAAATACCTTTGTTCCAGGAACTAACTGAGTTGGGTCTCCTGCTTCGGCAATAGGGTAGTTTTGAGAACTACTAAATGGTATGACCGCTAAGTCTACATTTGGCACTTGTTTGATTAGGGTATAGTAAACTGGGTGTATTTTTCCATCAGGTGTACGTACTTGATAATCTCCTACTTTATTAACAACGTGCCAGTTGGTAAGTATATAATATGTGTCTCCTTGTTTTTCAACAATTACTCCTGAACCACTTCTATTTTGTCCGTCAATTCTAACTGTAATTTCTGCCGCTATTTTGTTAATTCCTGATTCCGTTGATCCCAGAGCTATTTTTGGTGTTATTAGGGAATTAGTGTTGGTTAAACTAAGAATAAAATTTCTTATCTTAAAGTTTCTTGTATTGATATTGAGTAAGTTGATAATGATAATTATAACAATGGTTATCTTTAAATTCATTTTTTTCAGTAGAAATCCCATTTTTAAAATTTCCAAAATCTTCGCCCTTTCTGGAAATAGGCAATAGGTAATGGGCAAGAGTTTTGGAGTTTATTTCTATTTCTTAAATTTTGACAACTTTTTAATCAGATTGCTATGAATAATTTTTCTCATAATATTTTATCCCATATTTTCTCAATCCCAAATATAACTCAAATGAGCTATAGATAATAAGACTTACGCCAGCCAAGCAACAAACCTGGTTTATTGCTGATTATTGTTGTGTAAACCACTAAATTTCACAGATATAGCAGTAGACCACAGAAAGGACCTTCCTAGGAACCTTCCTACAAGGGTTTTTGTTCTTAGGAGTGTGTTCCATTTTTCTGAAGAGCGCTATAAACTAGATTTATGAATAAGACCTAATTATATCAAATTTTAACAAAGAATGTTACAAAACTTTGATAATTGGGTGTAGTTACTTATTGTAGTAGGGTGTCTAGGCTAAAATTATAGTCCAAACCTAATTCCGTGATCCTCTTTCCCACTAGCCTTGGGGTGGCATCTCTCCTGTCTTTGTAGGAGAGGAGCTGGGGAAAAGGTCTTTAAATTATGAAACTTACCCACACAATAAATTTACAGCACTTGCCTATAACTGCCATATACAGTAGGAGTTAACAGCCGTTAACAAATCATCGTGTAAAATCAACAGGACTTACGCAAAGAAACCAGGTTTTGACAGTAAATCATTGTTTTTAACACATAAATATCTAGGAGAAACCGGGTTTGCGGAGTTTGCCTTCGTAAGTCCTGTTCTTAAAAAATAGCTCCAACTCTTATTCCTTTAGCATAAGTGCTTTCTGCCTTCGGCCTTACAATGCTTTTCAAATGGATGAACTACATCGCCATAACCAAAACCCTTTAGGGAGGTTGCATGCAACCTCCTTACTATGGTCGACCGACATGAAAACCGCTGTAAAACAGCCCATTTTTCTCACTCTTGAGATAAGATTGTTATAGTGTATAATTTCATAATGTGGGCATAAGTCCTAATCAAGACATAGTGCTATAAATATTTGCGGCGAAAATTTAAGCGGTAAAGGATATTTAGGAATCTCTTGTCATACACCATTTTAGTTGTGTAAGATCAAGGGTAATCAATATTTGAAATTATATAAATAATAAGGAAAGCAAAAGTTGGAGTCAATCTTGAAAAAAAGGGGTAAATGATAAATAACAGCATCATACATATAAGATAGATTATATACGAGGAATGGATAATAAAACTGTAGTCCGGGTTCTTGCCTGCTCAATGTGATTATTATTAATAATAACTATATAAATAACTATATAAGAGGTTAAATAATTATGATTGAATGGTTGATTGCTTGGGGAAGTAGTGAAGCGGTTAAATTCATCGCTAAGGAAGTTATCGGAGAATTAACTAAGGGTGCTGCTGAAGACTATGTTAAGGATCTTCTTAAACAAGGCATTTCTGATGTTGTTGGTGGGATAGCAAATAAAGAACCTTTAAAAAAAGCTACTAAACAAGCAATTAAAGATTTTCTAGATTTAGGAAAGCAAGAATTAGAAAATTATGAATTTAGTGAAAGTGAGTTAAAGGAATATTCTAAATATTTCAAAAATTTTATTAAGGAAGGGTCCGTTTTAGAGGTATTGATTAGTGCTTTTGATAATAGTCTAAAAATTTTAGATACTTATAAATTGGCTGCTACCTGGAACGAAATTAATCCACCTTTACCAAATAATTTTGACTGGGAATTTCTAGCCAAGCAACATCAAAGAAACGTTAAAAATATTATTCGGCAGTCCGCAGAATTACGGGGAATATTAGATTCTATAAATCTGGAGCAACTGGCAAACCAAAAAATTGAAATTAGACCGGAATTTGACTTAAAAAAATATCAAGAGGGAATTCGAGAACAATATGGCAATCTCAAATTAGAAAGTTTAGAGACGAGTGGTTATGGTTATGATGAATTAAAATTATGGCAAATGTTTATTCCCCAAAATGTGCGGGAGTCTCAAGAATTTATGCCTCAATTACATGAAATTCCTAAAGAATATATCCAAGCATTAAGAGATACTGGGCAATTAGAAACAGAACTTTCTCAAGAACAACTGAAAAGTCTTCGACGTAGGTATTTTGAACAACAGACTCGCTCTGTTTTAGAATTAATAGAAGATAGCAACTATAAATATTTAGTTATTCTGGGAGATCCTGGTTCTGGGAAATCTACTCTATTACAATATATCGCTTTGCAATGGGCAGAATTACCTCTGAAAGATTTATCTTTAAAGCCAGTTCCTCTATTAATTGAACTGCGGACTTATGTCCGTAATTATGATGGGAATAAGTGTAATAATTTTCTGGATTTTCTCGAAAAAGGCAGTGGTATAAGTTGCCATTTACCCCAGGAAGAACTTCATGCAAGATTACAAAAAGGTAATGTAATTATGATGTTTGATGGGTTAGATGAAGTTTTTAACAATGCTAAACGAGAAGAGATAATTACTGATATTCATAGGTTTACTAATGACTATAAAAATGTGCAGGTTATTGTGACTTCCCGGGTTATTGGTTATAAGCCACAAAAACTCCGAGATGCTGAGTTTTATCATTTTATGTTGCAGGATTTAGAAGAGGAACAAGTTGAAGATTTTATTCAACGTTGGCACGATTTGACTTACCATAATAAGGAGGAAAGAGAGAGAAAAAGGGAAAGGTTAAAACTGGCAATTAGGAATTCTTTAGCAATTAAAGAATTGTCAGAAAATCCGCTTTTATTAACTATGATGGCTATTTTGAATCGTCATCAAGAATTGCCAAGAGACAGGGCAGAACTTTATAATCAAGCTTCCCGGCTTTTATTACAGCAGTGGGATGCAGAAAGGGCCTTGACTAATGGAAATTTTAACTCCATGACTATTGACTATAAAGATAAGCAAACAATTTTGCGTCAAGTAGCTTTTTTTATGCAGGAAAATAAGGCTGGATTAGCTGGTAATTTGATTCATGGAAATGATTTAGAAAGGATTATCAGGGATTATCTAAAAAGTGAAGATATTAATAATGCAAGAACTGTGGCTAGAACACTGATGGAACAGTTACGGAGTCGGAATTTCATTTTGTGTTTTGTTGGGGCAGAATATTATGCTTTTGTCCATCGAACTTTTTTGGAATATTTCTGTGCTTGGAGTTTTGTCTGGCAGTTTGAAAAAGAACAGAAAATTTCCCAACACAAACTTATTGAAGAAGTTTTTGGTCAGCACTGGCAAGATGAAAAATGGCATGAAGTCTTACTGTTAATTGTAGGGATGATAGATGCTAAGTTTGTGGTAGAAATTATTCGTTATTTGATGGCTCAAGATGGAGAAGAGAAAAAGTTTCTGAATTTATTTTTAGCTGGCAAGTGTTTATTTGAAGTTAGGAGTCGTCATGTCATTGGTGATATGGGATATTGCTTATTAAATAAGTTAAAAGATTTGACTCAGTATGATCTCGGTTATTCTTACGAATATTATGACGGTTACTCTAAAGAAGTTTATCAGAAAAATGTAGCCTTAGTTTGCGAAATTCGTACTCGTGCTGTTGAAGTAGTGGCTACAACCTGGAGGGATGAGTATTCAACTTATACTTGGCTCAAACAAAGGGTAGAATCTGATAGTAATTCCGGCGTACGATGTGAAGCAGTGAAACAAATAGCTACTGCTTGGAAATATCAGCCAGGAATTTTAGATTTACTCAAACAATGGGTAGAATTTGATGATGATACGAATGTGCGATGTGAAGCCCTGGGACAAATAGCTACCGCTTGGAAACATCAACCGGGAATTTTAGATTGGCTCAAACAATGGGAAAAATTTGATGATAACTCCCATGTGCGATGTGAAGCACTACGACAAATAGTTGCTGGTTGGAAACATCAACCGGGAATTTTTGATTTACTCAAACAAAGAGTAGTATCTGATGATGACTCCGATGTGCGGCGTGAAGCCCTGCGACAAATAGTTGCTGGTTGGAAACATCAACCGGGAATTTTTGATTTACTCAAACAAAGAGTAGTATCTGATGATGACTCCGATGTGCGGCGTGAAGCAGTGCGACAAATAGCTAATGGTTGGAAACATCAGCCAGAAATTTTTGATTTACTTAAACAAAGGGTTGTGTCTGAAAGTGATTGGGATGTAAGACGCGAAGCTTTGCGACAAATAGCTAATGGTTGGAAACATCAGCCGGGAATTTTTGATTTACTTAAACAAAGGGTTGTGTCTGATGAGAATTGGGATGTACGACGCGAAGCAGTGCGACAAATAGCTAATGGTTGGAAACATCAGCCGGGAATTTTAGATTTACTCAAACAAAGGGTAGTATCTGAAAGTGATTGGTATGTGCGAGTTGAAGTGTTACGACAAATAGCTACTGCTTGGAAATATCAGACGGGAATTTTAGATTTACTCAAACAAAGGGTAGTGTCTGATATTGATCCAAATGTCCGACGTGAAGCAGTGCGACAAATAGCTAATGGTTGGAAACATCAGCCGGGAATTTTAGATTTACTCAAACAAAGGGTAATCTCTGATGAGAATTGGGATGTGCGATGTGAAGCAGTGCGACAAATAGTTACTGTTTGGAAACAGGAGCCGGGAATCTTTGATTTACTCAAACAATGGGTAAAATTTTGTGATTACATGGATGTGCGAGGTGAAGCCCTGCGACAAATAGCTACTGGTTGGAAGCATCAGCCGGAAATTTTTGATTTACTCAAACAAACCCTAGAGTCTGATCATAGTTCTGGCGTTAGACGTGAAGCCCTACGACAAATAGCTACTGGTTGGAAACATCAGCCGGAAATTTTTGATTTACTCAAACAAAGAGTAGTGTCTGATCATAGTTCTGGTGTTAGACGTGAAGCCCTGGGACAAATAGCTACTGGTTGGAAGCATCAGCCGGGAATTTTTGATCTACTCAAACAAAGGCTAGAGTCTGATCATAGTTCTGGTGTTAGACGTGAAGCCCTCCGACAAATAGCTACTGGTTGGAAACATCAGCCGGAAACTTTTGATTTACTTAAACAAAGGCTAGAGTCTGATCATAGTTCCAGTGTGCGAGGTGAAGCCCTCCGACAAATAGCTATTGGTTGGAAATATCAGCCGGAAACTTTTGAATTGTTCTATCACACCGCCCTCAATGATCCCTTTCAAGATGAAGGACACTGGAAGGACAACCCTCGACAAATTGCACTAGGGACAATAGTCAAACAATATCCAGACTATCCGCAAACTATCCTACTATTACAAGACAGAGTAGCAAACGATCCAGACGAACAACTGCGGGACTGGACAAAAAAGAAATTGCAGCGATTAGAAAATAGCTTGTGTGAGAATATTCAAATGAAGTCAAAACTTTGAATTCTGAAGTGTTTTTTTTTATGGGGATTTTGAGTTCCCCAATAGTAATGAAGTACCTATTGCTCTACCCAAGCGGGGGAGGGCGTCTACCTTTAAAAGACAATAAAAAAAATGGCGTTACTCGTGGGCGTTATTACTTTTTTTTAATGGCGACAATGCTCCACATTTATACTGTGTTCCATGTCCCGTTATTTCATTGGCGACAGCCAACAACGCCTAACTATTAACTAAAAAGCATCTGAGATTTCTTCAAATAGTTGCTTCATAGCAAGATTGAGTAGCGCCAAAAAATTTAATCCCCCAAGCTACTTCTTAATCTCCTTCTGTACAAAGGAAGGGGAGGGAAATGAGTCCCTATTGTTAGTATTCGATAGCTCTTCATTATATTCGCTCCTTACCCAAAATTTTGGTCTGGACAAGCTACTAAGATGGCAAATACTTACCCATAGTACTACAAAAAAATGTTAAACATTGAGCACATTGAAATCCTTTACAAACCATAGCTTTAAGGATTGAGGTAATAGCTCACAGCTCAATTTTTAAAGCTATATCAGACACTTGAACTACATTTTTTCATATATTCCCAACCACGCTGGGGAGAAACGCGATCGCGTCCAATCTTTTCAGCAATCCATTCCGCTACTTTTGGCCCTGTCCATACTGCTTGGTCTTGAGGTGGGCTTTTAAGTGCTATGCGTAATTGTTCTTGTTGTTCTAGAGTCAGTAAAGCGTGAGAAGGGTAAAACTTCCGAGTTTTCCGTCGGTTCAAAATACCATCTGGCCCTTTTTGATTATAACTTTTAACTATATCTTTAGCATAGTCATAGTTAAGACCCAGAGCTTGAGCCGCTTCTTTAATAGTCCATTTTTGAGACACTAACCACAGCAGGTGCCAGCGTCGAGATTCTACTCTATCTCTAATTTGGAGATAGCGGTTTTTGATTTCTATTTCGCTCAAGTATGATTTGAGATAAGCTTTCTTAGGCATCTTTATTGTACTTTAATCAGGGGTATGAAATATGAATAAGACAACTCTAGAAAGTGATTAGACTAAGTTTCGCTAGTACTAGCGATCACTTTCCTCAACGTAGATGACCCTGAATGAAGTATAGCCCACATTAACCGTTGCAACCTAAAATTATTTTTTATCTACTACTTCTACTTTGTTGACGGTTTAATGGTTTAGATATCTATACTATAACAACCTATCATATCTATCTAAATAAATCAACTTTAATAAGCAGCTACACTAAATTAATTACATATCTTTTGCTAAAATCCCTTAAAATACAGGTATTACATCAAATTCTGGTAGGTCAAAAATTTTTTAATAGTGCTTATTAGAGTTAGGGTTGATTTATCTGCTTATCCATAATTGAGTTAATCAAATCTTTACATAATAATTTACAAATGTTAACCATGATATGGTAATCAAGTTATTCTTAGGGAATTTACTGATAAACAGGACTTAAACGCGGGCATATCCTGAGGGTGAGGGCGAATGCCAAAAAGCCCCTGGTGGGACCTAGGTGAAGCGTGGGTAAGTCCTGATAAATTTAGTCGAGCAGAAAAAAGTGATCGCTCCTTTCTATCGAGGGTGATCGACAAGGATTAAATGCAATATGGTCTAGATTAGACAAAAACTATTTTGGTATAGAACCAGAAATTTAGAGCGTTTTAAATAACAGAACTGTGAAAAAAATCCTTAATTAAACCGTATTAGTTTATAGATTACCATAATTTACTGTAAAAACCTTTGTTGATTAGTATCATAGAAATAACTATTCACTTAGCCGATAAATACTTCTATAATATGAACATTTCAACCCAAAAATCTTATTATCAAGTCGGTGGTTGTCTTCCTATAAATGCATCTAATTATGTTAAGCGACGAGCAGATGAAGATTTCTATGAAGGTCTGAAAGCAGGTGAGTTTTGTTATGTTCTTAATTCTCGTCAAATGGGAAAATCTAGTTTGCAAGTTAGAACAATTCAAAGATTACAAAAAGATGGTGTTTATTGTGTGGCGATCGATATTTCAGAAATAGGTAATCGGGGAGTAACTTTAGAACAATGGTATGCAGGTATTCTACGGATATTAGAAAATAATTTTAATCTGTCAGAATATGTGAATATTCGTACCTGGTGGCGAGAACGAGATTATCTTACCCCCATGCAGAGATTAAGTGAGTTTATTCAAACTGTATTACTGACCAAAATTAATCACAATATTGTAATTTTTATTGATGAAATTGATAGTATTCTAGCTCTGGATTTTCCAGTAGATGATTTTTTCGGATTTATTCGAGCTTGTTACAACAAACGTGCTCATAATCATGAATATAATCGTCTAACTTTTGCTTTGTTAGGAGTTAGTACACCTCAAGATTTATGTCAGGATCAAAGTAGTACACCTTTTAATATTGGAAGGGGGATTGAACTGACTGGTTTTCAATTAGATGAAGCTTTATTATTAATGGATGGATTAGTTGGAATTTGTCATCAACCAAAGGTGGTTTTAAAAGAGGTTTTGGTTTGGACTGGAGGCCAGCCGTTTTTAACTCAGAAGGTTTGTAAACTCTTAATTGAAAATGGAGAGTTAATTGTTAATCCAGTGGAGGAAGTAGCAGGAATTATTAGGTCGAAAATTGTTCATAATTGGGAAGCACAGGATGTGCCAGAACATTTTAAAACTATTCGCGATCGCATCTTGAGAAAGGATGAACGAATAGTCAGAAGATTAGGATTATATCAGGAAATTTTACAGAATAATTTGATGGGAATAATAGGGGATAACAGTCCGGAGCAAATGGCACTTAGGTTATCTGGATTAGTAGTTAAACGAGATAGTAAGTTAATAGTTGCTAATCCAATATATGGGGATATTTTTCATCAAAAAATGATTATTGAAGAATTGGAAAAATTACCTCCCTATTCAGAAGAAATCAAAGGATGGCTCAATTCTAATTGTGGGGATAAATCTTATCTATTACAAGGTAAAAAATTACAATCAGCTTTAGTTTGGGCAGCAGGGAAAAGTTTAAGGAATCAAGATTTCCAATTTTTGACTACTAGCCAAAAATTAGTATTAGATACTCAGACAGAAGCTTTAGAATTGACAAAAATCGAAACGAAAAAAGCTCAAGTAGAAGTTTTCAAAGCACAAAAAAAAGCTCAACGTTGGATTCAAATTGGATCAACTATTTTCAGTATATCTTTGATTTTATCAATAGGTTTTTCTCTGTTAGCCCATCAAAGATTTAAACTAGCACAATCTAGTGGTGAAATTGAACAAACTGGCACTGATGCTTTATTATTAGCTATCAAAAAATCGGCAACAAATCAGGAATTATTGGAGGCTTTACCCAAAGCTATATCTGCTGGACAAAAATTAAAATTTTTGGTAAATAATAATACTCCTCTAGGAGAATATCCTGCAACTAGACCAATATTAGCTTTACAAATGATCCTTGATAAACTTGATGGACAAGAACAATTTAAAGATAGTGTACTTCAGAAAAGAAAAGTTATTCTAAAAGGTCATCAGGGTGCAGTTACCAATGTCAAATTTAGTCCGAATCAAGAATTTTTAGCGACCGCAGGAGTAGATGGAAAAGTAATTATTTGGAGTCTGGAAGGCAAAAAAATTACAGAATGGCAAGCAGAACAAAAATCAATTAATAGTCTCATTTTTCATCCTGATAGTAAATATTTAGCTACTGCTGGTAGTAATGGTACGGTAAAAATATGGAGTTTATTAGAGAAAACTTTTGGGAAAAATTTATATGTATTAGAAATATCTCAAAGCGAAGTTAATAGTATTAGTTTTAGTGCTGATGGTAAGTACTTAGCAACTGCTGGCATAAATATTCCTGTGCAAATTTGGAACCTATCATCGTCGCCGATAAATATATCATTTGATCAAGTTTTAAATGATAATGATTTGATTAAAAGTATTAGTTTTAGTCCTAATAAAAATTTTCTAGCAACATTAGATGGAAAATCTACTATTAGGTTGTGGAATATATCTGAAAATAAATTCAAAGTCTTAGATATAGAGGCTATTAGTATGAATTTTAGCATCCATAAACCTGAGATATTACTAACCGCAACGTCAAAGGGAGTGGTGGAAATGCGACATATTTATACAGGGAGATTAGTCAAGAATTTTCAAAGTTTACATTTGGATACTAAACTAGTTAATTTTAGTCCTGATGGAGAGTTAATAGCTACTGTTGGAATTGATAGTATTGTCCGAATTTGGAATTTATCTGGGCGACAAGTAAGCCAATTTGAATTTTCAGAAAATGTGATTGATATAGCCTTTAGTTCAGATGGGAAAAAAATCGCTGTAGCTAATAGTGATGGTCAAATTTGGTTAATTTCTGTGGAAAATTTAGAGGAGCTTTTAAGTAAGGGTTGTAGGTTTTTATTAGAAAAACCGAACTATTTTATGAGAGTAAGAGAATTTTGTCAGAAGATTGGGGAGTAGGGTTCTTAGGAATAATATATCTTCATTTTATGCCTAGAGTCGTTAAACTAATACTCATTTAAAATGGGTATTAGCAAGCTATAATTTATAATTTATTATTTCTCAAGGGCGGCAGACCATCAATTTGTCCTTTCAATGCACAAACGCTTAACAACATTACTGAACCTTTGTGTTTATCATTCTTCCGTTTTTTGATTTAAGATTTATTCCTTATTTCCTCTTTTTGATTTAAGATTTATTCCTTATTTCCTCATCCTTCTTACTTATAAATTCTGGCTTTAATAAATAGTAATAGGTGGTAAATTTGGTTGAGGATTAACAACTCTTCTCAATAATTCTTGTTGAGCTTGTTGAGGATTTTGACCATGAGGAACTTGATATAATAATCGACAATAACCACCTATGGCAGCACAAATAATAGGTTGTCCTTGTTTATATGTACCGACAGTAATATTCTGATATTTATTTCGTTTTTGAGTAGATAAAATTCCAGATACTCTGGTACATCTAGTAAGAGCATCTTCTCCTGATTGAGCAAAATAATTATTAGCACTCCAGAGAATAATCGGAATATTATTGCCTTGTTTATTAACTATTGTAGCTGGAGTACTGCCAATTTTACCGCAGAAAAAGTTAGGGGTTTGAGCCTTAGCAGAAAGGTCACTGATAGAGAGATTTAAAAAACTAATTACTATGGTGGTAACAATAGAAGTTAATGATAAAATTTTCATGGACTATGACCTACATATATAAGACTACTGATATTTTATAAACTTATATCTACTTCTTGAGGGCCAGTAATGGATTTTAAGCAAAAAGTTTTTGGGAATCTACTTGGGAATTCCTGGAAATTCTTATTATAAAAGGTTTTTGTATATTCTTCGTTGTCGAATTAATTAATTAGTTAGGTTGCTTATATTCCCTCTGCAATTTATTATCTACCTTAACTTCGGTTATTTATAAGTATTTACCTGATATCTATTAGCTTAATTTTGAATACTATGAGTTATTAACTCATACCCAATCCCCATATAATGAAAAGTATTAATACTAAGTTTGAACCATGAAAAGGTTAGGCATTCACCTGAATGTTTACTGAAAAGCAAGTTTTTCTAAAGTATTATGACTCTTTTCCCTGCTACTTCCTGTTCTTCTAAACCTTCAGCATAAGTGCCTTACCTTTTTATAATAAACCTTCTTCTCTAAGGAGAATTAAATTTGATATTTGTGCAGCATCTTTTGGGTATTAGTAAATTAGAATTTAGAATTTATTTTCCGAATTTAGAAGGATTTTTTCTCAAGGGAGGCATACAATAATACAGTATGTTTTGGGTATATAAGGTATAAAGTAAATAGTAAAAATTATGTACTGCAAGCATCTTGATTGGGTTAGGGTACCTCATAATAACGGAAAGGGCTGTAAGTTGTTTAAATGCACAAAAGCTTAATGGTTTTGAGTCAAATAGGGTAGCTGATGGGGAGGTGGGGCTCAGGGGGAGTATGTTTTTAATTCTGGAAAGTTAGATGTTGAGTTTTCCCTCCCTCCCTATGCCGAAAAATTTTTACACTCCCATATTTTTGACTATTATTATGCACTAATACTGGAAAAAGTTCATCAGCTAACCTTAGTAGTTTTTTTCAATATTGACTCCAACTTTAGCCTTCCTTTTTCCTTACAAAAAACTTAACCTAGGTATTTTTGGAAAAATTCGATAGTGCGACTATGAGCAAGATTAGCTGCTTCTAAATCATAATCTTTTCCACCTATCCGAGCAAAACCATGATTAACGTTTGGATAAGAATGTATTTCTACCAGTGAATAATTTCTTAATTCTACTTTTAACTGAGATTGAATTTCTGGAGAAACATAATCATCTTTTTCGGCAATATGAAGCATTAATGGATGTTCAATATTAGATGCTTCATCCAGATTTTTTTCAATCCCAACTCCATAATAACTAACGTTACATTCTGCTATAGAACGGGTTGCCATTAAATAAGCAAGTTTACCTCCTAAACAAAAACCTATAGTGCCAACTTTTCCAGAACATTCTGGTAATTTTTTGAGAGTTTTCATCGTAGAAATTAAATCATCAACTCCTTTATTTTCATCAAAACCTTGATAAAGTTCAAATGCTTTTTGCCAATCATCCTCGGATTGATCACTTAGTTCAATTCCTGGTTCTTGACGCCAAAATAAGTCAGGTATAATTGCTACATAACCTAATTGAGCATATCTATCAGCTATATTACGCATTACTTCATTAACTCCGAAAATTTCTTGGATAATAATTAATCCAGGAGCTGGTGTAGAAGTGGGTATTTTTAAGTCAGCAGTAAAAGTCTCATCGTAATTACTAGAAATTGTAATTTTCATTTGGCTTAATCTCTTGAATTTGATTGTCAAATATAGAAACTATATGATTTTAACATGAGCTGAGAAAAAAAATTAGGAAGAGTCTGGTAAGAAATTTGTTTTGTTTATACAGCTACTTAATAACTGAAAGTTTCTCTGTCTATAGAAATAAAATTTATATGCCTATAAGTTAAAGTAATAATTTTACTGAAATTCAAAGAAAAGGACTTGACAAAGATTATAAGTTTTGTTAAAAAAATGTTAGAAACTCATTATTAGTTAAGAGGATCTTAGATTGTGAAAGTAGCTATTGTTGGTTTTGGATTTAGTGCTGAGAAAAGCCATTTACCAGCTTACAAGAATCGTTCTGATATTCATCTCACAGCAGTAGTAGATCCTGTAACAGTGAGACGGGCAGCTGCACTACGACAATATCCAAATATCCGAGTTTATGAGAAATTTGGTGATTTACTAGAAGAATACTCTGATGAAATAGATATAGTTGACATTTGCGTGCCTAATACTTTTCATATGGAAAGTGTTAAACAAGCATTAGGAGCAGATAAGCATGTCTTATGTGAGAAGCCGTTAGTTTTAAATAAGGGTGAATATGATGAATTAGTAAATATAGCAAATGAAAGAAAACGGGTTTTATATCCATGTCATAATTATAAGTTTGCTCCTTCAATAGTCCACGCTGCCTATTTAATTAGTTTGGGTGAAATAGGGCAGCCTTTATTTGCATCTTTTAATATATTTACTGCTAATTTTCAAAGGGAGAAACCCCAGTTACAATCAGACTTTCAAAAAGTTCAAGAACTATCTAGTAGTGGTATTATTATTGACCATGGTTTAGATGCAATTTCTGTTGCTCAAACTTTATTTGGTGGTTCTCCACAACGTATATCTGCACATATTAGAAACCTCAATCAACAAGATAGTGAATTAGAAGATTTAGCTGTTTTTTGTCTAGATTGGGAGGAACAATTAATTAATATTAATCTCAGCTCTTTGGGGTCAATACCAAAAGCTTATTATAGAATTCAGGGAACAAAGGGAGAAATTAGTATCGAAAATAATGATATATTTTTGAGTGTTAAAAATAAACCTGTTCAACATATTAGTGTACCTACACATTCTGAGGTTCCTACTCATGTAAGTTGGTTTAATGGATTGATTGATGATTTATTAGATTGTATTAAAACTGAAAAAATTAAACCATTTCCATTAATAGAAGCTGGTCTAGTTCTAGATATAATTGAAAAAGCCAATTATTCTAATCAGAATGGAGGTAGTTGGATAGGAATTGAATTTACTACTTAATCATTATAAGGGATTTAGTAAGTTTATAACTAGGTGCTAGAACTAGGTAGGATAAAACATAAGAATTATTTTTTATAACAAATTTATCAATCTGGTTCTAGGCTGTTTTACTAATCTACGGTGCTCCGGGGAGAGATTTTTATGGTAAAACAATATTTTTGAGTATTAGTATTAGTTTCATAATTACAGGGAAAAATTTTTGATAGAATATAAATTTTAATTATTGATTTGCTTGAAGAGGTTGAAAATAGTGACATTGTACTTAATTTAAAATCCTCTGAGAGGCCTATTCTTAAAATTATACTAAAAAACAATTGATTGATAATAGATGCGGGACTTATGCAAATTCAGTTGGGTCGGCAATATGTACGGGCTTTCTAGTATTCGCCCTCACCCTCGGGGGGTGCCTGTGCCCAAGTCCTGACTAATTTCTATTCCCTAAAGTCCCAAGGGTTCGGGTATGCAAAACGGGAACAAGAGAAGGACTTGATAAGTGTTCACCCATAATCCTTTCTACTAGGGACTGTTAAAGAATTTAACGATAGAACAACTCTGGCGACAACAGGTTTATACCACAGTTAATAAATTAGCTGTGTGTTGAAATCTTTTCATCCTTCTGGAATCTCCACTAACTTTTCCCTTGGTCATTGCCAACTGTAATGAAGGTTCTGCCAGATTGTTATTAGGCAGAATCTCTGGGTTAACTAGAAAATACGACTATTGATCTACTTTCAACTTCAAAGTTCATCAGGACTTACGTATTGCTTCTATATCTGGTGTATTTTTGATAATTATTTCCGATATTTACACTACAATTAGTGTGTTTGCCTAAGTCCTGTTCATAATAGTTTCCCGGCTTTCTCACTTTGCCTTTTTCCTCCATTGTTTGGGTGCTAACGGGGTCGGAGTAAAGGGGAAATCAAGAGATGTAAGGTTTCTGGTGTTTAAGACCAAAACAGTATTCTGTAGTTATGGTACTAATAGTTTGATATATTCAGGACTTACGTAGGCAAACTCCGCAAACCCGGTTTCTCGTAGATATTTATGTGTTAAAAATAATGATTTACTGTAGAAACCCGGTTTCTTTGGGTAAGTCCTCATATTATCTGGGAATCCTGAAAATTAAATACTTTCAGGACTTACGCAGTACCTTGAAGAAATAAAAGTAGTAATGAATTTTAGTAGAAATTCAATTGTACCAACACCTCACCTGAGACTTGAGGCGTGCCACCTACTAAGTTTTTAGCCGTCTGGTCACCCCTTCAAGTTTGAGTGTCTACTTTATTGCCCCAATGACCATAAATAGACTGTCCTTGTGTTTCTTGCCCCTATCTGCCGGTTGTGCCTAAGTTTAGATTATTTCTGCTTTCGATTTTGTAGCATAACCGGACGTAATACCCACAGTAAAACGGCAACTGCTAAAATAATCCCTGTTGGACTATTTCCATTTTTTAATAATGGAGTTGGATCTATGGGTAAAATATTTGTATTAGGTTGACTGGTACAAAGTATATTTTGTTTGGACAACATTTTTTCTCCTTTTGTCTTGCTCAGGACTTACCCAAATTCACCTAGGTCCAACCTATTTAGGGACTTTCTGGCATTTGCCTTCTGCCTCAGAATGTTCCAGTGGGTAAGTCCTGTTTATATTTCTATCTTGTTATGAGATTTGGCAAGTTAAGGCAGAGTAATAGCTCACTGTTTCTAGTGGGAAAAAAGTGAGCTATTACTGAGCTGAGAAAAAATTATTTTGGAGATGTAATATGGCGGTTAGTCTCAGAGCTTCTAGAGAAGGACTACTAAAGGTTGATATAGCTAGAAAAAAGAAAGGTTGGACAAAATCAGAGGATGCTTGGTGGGGACTAGCCCTAACTTCAAAAGCAACTTTAAGACGTTTTTGGCGCAGTCTTTCTATTCAACGAGATGCTTTTATTGCTATTTGTGAGAATGTTGGGGTTAACTGGGAAGAAATAGTGGACCATACTCCTCCCTCACCTGACAGTTCTACTGTTAAATTTTTTTCTTATGATTATATTTGGGTGGGTAGAGAGGACCTGATAGCTGAACTTTCTAGAAAAGTTAAAGAGTCTTGCCGCTTACTTATTCTTGTTGGTCTTAGTGGTATTGGCAAAACTGCTTTGGCTGAAAAATTAGCAGTGGAGCTACAGGAAGAATTTTTGCAGGGAGACTGGAGCAAGTTTCACCAGGAAAATTTGGAAAATAATGAAGTTGGAGATTTTCGTAGTGTTGCTTTTCGGTGGTTGAAAAAATGGGGTGAGTCTCTGACTCCTGATGATTATAAGGATGTGGAAAGGTTACTCCAGAGATTGGTTTATCGTTTGCGAAAACATCGGTATTTGATAATTATTGATTCTCTGGAAAATATTTTGGTGGGAAATGAGGATCGGGGATGGAATAATTTTGAGGATGAGTTGTGGGTGAGATTTTGGGAATTGTTTTTGGCTTCTCCAGAATGTCAAAGTCGGATCATTTTGACTTCCCAAGATTTCCCTGAGCAAATTCCTGAACGTTATCAGAATTTCTGGGAGCATAAAGTTTTGACTGGTTTGAGGGAGTCGGAGCAGTTGCAGTTATTTGGGAAAACTGGGTTGGAGGTTGAGGAAAATTCTGTGAATTTACCTTATCTACAAAGTATTGGTAATGCTTACGAGGGTCATCCTTTGGCGTTGCGGGTCATTGCGGGGGAAATTTGTGGCAAACCTTTTAATGGTAATGTGGTGGCTTATTGGAAAAGGTATGGTAAAGAAATTGAAGAGGTGGAAAAGGCTATTGAGGAAGGGAGGACTCAGGGGGTAACTGTTGGTGTTGATGATAAGTTTCAGCTAGACAGATATACCCGTATGTTGCGGAAAAATGTCAGTCAACGACTAGATAAAACTTTTTTCCGGTTGCAGAAAGATGCTATTAATGCTTATCGGTTGATTTGTGTTGGTGCAATATATAGGTGTGAGGTGCCAGAGAGTTTTTGGTTGAAACTTTTGAAAAGTTGGCAGTGCGATGAA